>JALTPW010000989.1 GCA_026999335.1 Chromatiales bacterium | reverse complement strand
CACCGCTTCGACCGCAGCTGCACCCTGCTGGCTTTGGGCGGTGGCGTGGTGGGTGATATCACGGGCTTCGCTGCTGCCACTTATCAACGCGGTGTGCACTTCATCCAGGTACCCACCACGCTCCTGGCTCAGGTGGATTCCTCGGTAGGCGGCAAGACCGGCGTCAATCACCCGCTGGGCAAGAACATGATCGGTGCCTTCCACCAACCACGCTGCGTGCTGGCCGACACCGAGACCCTCAATACCCTGAACGACCGCCAGCTCTCCGCCGGCGTCGCCGAGGTCATCAAGTACGGCCTGATCCGCGACGCCGAATTCTTCGCCTGGCTGGAGCAGCATATCCCTGAGCTGCTGGCCCGTGACCCGCAACAGCTCACCTATGCCATTGAACGCTCCTGCCGCAACAAGGCCGAAGTGGTCGCCGCTGACGAACACGAATCCGGCCAGCGCGCCCTGCTCAATCTTGGCCACACTTTTGGCCACGCCATCGAGGCAGGTATGGGCTACGGCGCCTGGCTGCACGGCGAGGCGGTGGGCACCGGCATGTTGATGGCCGCCGATCTGTCACACCGTCTCGGCTGGGTCGATAGCAGTGACCTGACGCGCATCCACGCCATCACCAGACTCGCCCAGCTACCCCTGCATACCCCGCCGGAGCTGGACAGCGAACAGTTCCTGAAATGGATGGCCGTGGACAAGAAGGTGCAGGCCGGCCGGCTGCGTCTGGTGCTGCTCACCAACATCGGCAGCAGCGTCATCACGGACGATTACACGGCCGCCAAGCTGCGCGAAACCCTCGACACCTTCCATCAAGAGGCACAGGCCCGGTGACACAACTCACCGAACTCGCTACCTTCGCCAGCACCGCCAACAACTCCCGCGGCCGGCGCTTCAACGAGCCCCCCCCTGAACACCGTAGCGAATTTCAGCGTGATCGTGATCGCATCGTCCACTCCGCCGCCTTCCGTCGTCTCGAATACAAGACCCAGGTATTCGTCAATCACGAAGGCGACATGTTCCGTACCCGTCTCACCCACTCCATCGAAGTGGCGCAGATTGCCCGCTCCGTGGCACGTATCCTCGGCGTCAATGAGGTACTGGCCGAGACCATCGCCCTCGCCCACGACCTCGGCCACACCCCCTTCGGCCATGCCGGCCAGGACGCCCTCAACCAGTGCATGCGCGACTACGGCGGCTTCGAGCACAACCTGCAATCCCTGCGCATCGTCGACCAATTGGAAGAAAAATACGCTGAATTCGATGGCCTCAACCTCACCTTCGAAACCCGCGAAGGCATCCTCAAGCACTGCTCGACGGACAACGCCCGCCAACTGGGCGAACTCGGCGAACGTTTTCTGAAAAAACAACAGCCGGGACTGGAAGCACAGATCACCAATATCGCCGACGAGATCGCCTACAACAACCACGATATCGACGACGGCCTGCGCGCCGGCCTCATCGACATCGAACAACTGTGCGAGATCCAGCTGTTCCGCGAACAACACCAAACCGTCATGACAACCTACCCCGACCTGCAACCACGCCGCGCCATCCACGAAATCATCCGCCGCATGATCAACCACCAGGTCACCGATCTGATCGAGACCAGCCGCAACCTCCTGGCCACCAGCGCACCACAATCGCGCGACGACATCCTCAACCAGTCCGCCCCCCTGGCCGGCTTCAGCGAACCCATGCAAGCCATGAACCGGGAGCTGAAACGTTTCCTGCGTAATCACTTGTACCGCCACTACCGCGTACACCGCATGACAGCCAAGGCGCGCGACATCATCCACGCCCTGTTCGACAGTTTTTTCGACGACGCCCTGTTGTTGCCGCCAGAGGCCCAGCGCAAGGCCGCCGAACAGGAAACCGAAAATGGTAGCAGTGGCCGTGCACGCGCCGTCGCCGACTACATCGCCGGTATGACCGACCGCTACGCTATCCAGGAATACGAACGCATTTTCACCCCGGCGAAACTCACCTGACAGGGATCAGCGCATCCAGTACCCTTCCCCCATGCGAATTTATCTGCAGACACTACCCGACAGTGGAAACGCACCCCGCTACTACCACCTGCTCCTGCAAAAGGATCTGATCAGCGGTTGGAACCTGGTTCATGAAGCCGGGCGGCAGGGCTCTCCCGGGCGGGTCTCGAAAAAGCATTTCGACGAACG
>JALTPW010000988.1 GCA_026999335.1 Chromatiales bacterium | reverse complement strand
GCGATGGATTTTAGGGAAATTCAAGGCTGGGAGAAAGGCGCTTTTCCCAAAATGGTATTTTTACGCATTTTGTGAATAAAGCCACTGCACCAGTGTTATTAACAAGATCGTACTGTTGCGACTGACAAAGCATCAGGCACAACTGGAAGCAATCCGCTGGGAGCGGATTGGGGGCGCCGCGGCAACCCTAAAGAGCTGCCAAAGTGATTGTTACACCCCCCTATTTCAAATATCCCTCAAAGCCAGCGGACTCCGCCGTCGCCTTCAGCGCATTCAGCCGCGCATCGAAGCGCGCATGGGCCTCTTCACCCACCATGTCCAACTGCATTTGCAGGTTGATGATCATTTCCGCGATGCGGATCCTGTCGTCTTCGTCGAGCCCATCGACAGTGATTTCATCCACGTCCCTCAACGCATCTTCCAACTGACAAAAAATCAGTTCCACATTTATCATCGCAGCCTCTCTGATTGAACCTGAAATCACGAATCCAGACTGTCCCATCACAACAGACCGCTTCCCCTGCGTATCTTTGACTCTGATTAAAAACCAACAGCACACCCATGGGTTACACCTAATAGCTACAAATATACAAACAGTTCAAGATCAATGCCATCATTATCATCATTAGTGCAATCATTATCATTTATTCAGATGTCGCCTTCCAGCTGCTGTATAAACTCCAGCGCATGACCGTCAGGGTCACGGCAGAACAGCGCGGCACGCCCGGAACGGCTCCTGCTCATGGGGATCGCTGCATCCGCCAATCGCCTTGCCAGGCCCTCCAGGTCAGACACCAGAAATGCCGCATGACGATCACGCCCCCCGTGCGCAGGCCGACCCTCCACGGGATCCGGATTGGGTAATTCCAGCAAATGGATCTGTTGCCGTCCAAGCGCCAGCCACGCCCCGGGATAACCGAGATCGGGCCGCTGGGGACAGACCTCAAGCCCCAAAACATCGCAATAAAAGGCCAGCGAAGCAGCCGTATCCCGCACCAGAAAACTCACATGTGCAATTGCGTAAATGGTCATATCACTGCCCCTGTATTTTTTCTGTTTCTCCGCTGCTGCGTGCCGACCAATAGGCCCCCAGTACAATCAGACCACCACCCAGCCACTCCATACCTGTCACCACTTCGTCCGTTAGCAGCTGGGACGACACCACCCCTGCCACCAGTTCGAACAACATGATCACCGCCGAACGATGTACGGGCATGTGCGACACCCCGTACACCACCGCCAGCCCGGCGAGGATGACGCCCACTCCCCCCAGCAACAGTGCCCCACTCCACACCGACAACGCCACTTGGGGAACATTCGCCTCGCTCAGCAACAACCAGACACCGGCCACCACCACCACGCCTGCCACACCGACAAATACCCGCGGCGGCTCTGACAGATGTTGCAAACGGCGCAACAGTACATTGGATAGGGAAAAGGTCAGTCCGGCACTCAGCGCCAGCCAGTCCGCCCAGCTCTGCGGCCAAGGCAGACCCAGCTGTGGATTCCACAGCATGATCACCGCCCCCAGGGTCGCCAGGGCCAGGGTCAACAGGCCGGTACGCGAGGGCTGCTCGCCCAGCCACCACCAGCCCAGCAGGGTGCTCCATAGAGGTGAAAGATAAAACAACAGCAGCACGCGCAGCACATTGCCTTCCAGCAGGGCCAGCACGAAGGCGATATTCATCCAGCCACCTGCCAGGGCCAGCAACAACAACAGCCCGGGATGTGTCAGCAGTTCATGGCGCCGAGGCCAGGCCAGCACGCCCCCGACCAGGGTTGCGGCAATAAAAATGGCCCAGGTCGCCCACAACCCACCCAGACCCGCCGCCTCCAACTGCCGCAACGGATACCAGATGCAGCCCCAAAAGCTGGCGGCGAACAACAACGCCGCCACCGGCAGCCAGTTTGCCGGGGTTTGCGGCGAGGGGAAAATACCGGAAGTCATACTCACTGATTCGCCGTGTATCCACTGTCGTTCTTGGGTATACTACGCGGCCTGTTTACACTGCCCGCCCCGCATCCCACACCCAACATAAAAACACTATATGAATCCGGATCTTAACAGGCTTCAGCCCTACCCGTTCGAAAAGCTGCAGCAACTCAAAGACGGCCTGCAGGCGCCTGCGGACAAGCCACCCATCGCCCTCTCCATCGGCGAGCCGAAACATGTGCCGCCGCATTTTGTGATCGAGACACTGATCAGCCATCTGCACGGTCTGGAAAATTATCCACTCACCAAGGGCAACGCAGCCTTGCGCGAGACCATCGCCGCCTGGCTGCAACGGCGCTTTGGTCTCGCCGCCTCTGCACAGAATGGCCTGGGTATTGACCCGGAAACCCAGATACTGCCCGTCAACGGTACCCGCGAGGCCCTGTTCGCCTTCGCCCAGGCGGTGGTGGATCGCAACACGGATCCGCTGGTGGTGATGCCCAACCCCTTCTACCAGATCTACGAGGGCGCAGCCCTGCTGGCCGGCGCCGAGCCGTGGTTTCTCAACACCCTGGCCGACACCGGTTTCGTGCCGGACATCGACAGCGTACCCGTAGACGTATGGCAGCGTTGCCAGTTGATCTATCTCTGCTCGCCCAGCAACCCCACCGGCGCCGTGGTGGACGCCGCCAGCCTGCACCGCCTCATCACGCTGGCCGATGAATACGACTTCATCATCGCCGCCGACGAATGCTATTCGGAGATCTATTTCGATGAACACCGGCCGCCCGTCGGCCTGCTGCAGGTGGCCGCCGAAATGGGCCGCACGGACTACCGCCGCTGCGTGGTTTTCCACAGTCTCTCCAAGCGCTCCAACCTGCCCGGCCTGCGCTCCGGCTTCGTCGCCGGCGACGCTGAAATCCTGGCAAAATTTCTGCTCTACCGTACCTATCACGGCGGCGCCATGCCGCCGCCGACACAGGCCGCCAGCATCAAGGCCTGGGACGATGAAATACATGTGCAAAAAAACCGCGCACTGTACCGGGAAAAATTCACTGCCGTGCTGGATATCCTGCGCCCGGTGCTCAAGGTGGAAAAACCGCAGGCCGGTTTCTATCTCTGGGCACAGACACCCGTCAACGACGAAATCTTCGCCCGTGACCTGTTTGCACAACAGAACGTCAACGTACTGCCCGGCAGCTATCTGTCACGCGATGCACACGGCATCAACCCCGGCGAAAACCACGTACGCATGGCGCTGGTGGCGTCACTGCAAGAATGCATCGATGCTGCGAAGCGTATTCGCAGTTATGTCGAATCACTATCCTGAAACTACAAACCGGCAACCAAACTAACATTATTTAGAGGACTACAAACATGGCAGACCTGAAGAAAGTTATCGAAGACGCCTTCGAACACCGCGCCGACATCACCCCCCGCAGCGTCGACACCCATGTCAAGGAATACGTCAACGAGGCCATCCGTCTGCTTGACAGCGGCGAGCTGCGTGTGGCAGAAAAGACCGACGGCAACTGGGTGGTCAATGAATGGCTGAAAAAGGCCGTGCTGTTGTCTTTCCGTATCAACGACAACGAATTCATGAAAGGAGGTTTCACCAACTACTTCGACAAAGTCACCTCCAAGTATTCCGAATACAACGCCCGTGACTTCCGCGAGGCCGGCGTGCGTGTGGTGCCACCCGCTTCAGTACGCAAGGGCTCGTACATCGCACCCTCGGTGGTACTGATGCCCTCCTACGTCAACATCGGCGCCTACGTCGATTCCGGCACCATGGTCGACACCTGGGCCACCGTCGGCTCTTGTGCGCAGATCGGCAAAAACGTACATCTGTCCGGTGGTGTCGGCATCGGCGGCGTACTGGAACCACTGCAGGCCGCACCGACGATCATCGAAGACAACTGCTTCATCGGCGCCCGCTCCGAAGTGGTCGAAGGCGTCATCGTCGAAGAAGGCGCGGTGATTTCCATGGGCGTGTATATTGGCCAGAGCACCAAGATTTACGACCGCGAAACCGGTGAGGTCAGTTATGGCCGTGTGCCCGCCGGCTCGGTGGTGGTGTCCGGCAACCTGCCCTCCAAGGACGGCAGCTACTCGCTGTATTGTGCGGTGATCGTAAAAAAGGTCGATGCAAAGACCCGCAGCAAGGTCGGCATCAACGAATTGCTGCGTGATATCTGAACAACAAACCGTAGGAGCGGGCCATGCCCGCGATAATCCATTCCGGCTGGGAAAAACAATTGCTATTTTCTATTTTTTAATCGCGGGCATGGCCCGCTCCTACAGTGCGTATATTTGGAGAGCCGCATGACCACCCTCTACGGCATCAAGAACTGTGACAGCGTGCGCAAGGCCCGCCAGTGGCTGACGGCACACGACATCCCCTATACCTTCCACGACCTGCGTGCCGATGGGCTGGACGAAACCAGCCTGCACGACTGGAGCGGGAGCGTGGGTTGGGAGACCCTGCTCAACCGCCGCGGCACCACCTGGCGCAAACTGCCCGAGGCACAACGCGACGGCATCGATGAGCAAAAGGCCATCCAATGGATGCTGGAAAACCCGACCCTGATCAAGCGCCCGGTACTGCTCACCAATGACGGCCAAACCCACGTCGGCTTCAAACCCGCCGACTACGAAAGCATTTTTCAGCAAGGATAAAGACGTGTCCGAAACCCTGAAACTGGCCAAGGATCTCATCGCCCGCCGCTCCGTCACCCCCGCAGATGCCGGCTGTCAGGCGTTGATGATTGCCCGGCTCGAAGCCATCGGCTTCAGCATCGAGCGCCTGCGCTTTGGCGAGGTGGATAATTTCTGGGCGCGGCGGGGAAGCAGCGAACCACTGTACGCCTTTGCCGGTCACACCGACGTGGTACCCAGTGGCCCCGAGTCAAACTGGAAATACCCACCCTTCGAGCCCACCATCGACGCTGGCATGCTCTACGGTCGCGGTGCGGCGGATATGAAGGGCAGTCTCGCCGCCATGCTCACCGCCTGTGAACGCTTCATCGCCAAATACCCGGATCACACCGGCTCCATCGGTTTTCTCATCACCAGCGACGAGGAAGGCCCAGCCATCGACGGCACGGTGAAAGTGGTCGAACATCTCGAAGCACGCGGCGAAAAAATGACCGGTTGCCTGGTCGGCGAGCCCTCGTCCAGCACACGCGTGGGCGACGTGATCAAGAACGGCCGCCGTGGCTCGTTGGGAGGCAAGCTCATGGTGCGCGGTATGCAGGGCCATGTGGCCTACCCCCATCTGGCGAAAAACCCCATCCACCTCGCCGCCCCGGCACTGGCGGAACTGGCCAGCGCGCAGTGGGACGCGGGCAATGAGTTTTTTCCCGCCACCACCTTTCAAATATCCAACATCAACGGCGGCACCGGCGCCACCAATGTCATCCCCGGCGAGCTGGAGATAGGGTTCAATTTCCGTTTCTCTACCGAGGTGACACCCGAGGAATTACAACGACAGGTCGAGGCAATCCTCAATCGGCACAAGCTCGCGTATGACTTGAAATGGGAACTCTCCGGCATGCCTTTCCTCACCGCCAGTGGCGAGCTGGTCACAGCGGCTCGTGCCGCAGTGAAAACCGTGAGCGGACAGACGCCCGAACTCTCCACCGCCGGCGGTACCTCCGACGGCCGTTTCATCGCCCCCACCGGTGCGCAGGTGCTGGAACTGGGCCCGCTCAACGCCACCATCCACAAGGTGGACGAGTGCGTCAGCGTGGCCGATCTCGATCTGTTGTCAGAAATGTACGAACGCATCCTGCAGGAACTGCTGCTGGCTTGAGGCCGATGGCCCGGAAAGTCCTGGGTTTACCACCGAGACACAGAGGGCGTGAAGAAAAACAATCGTCATTCCGGGTGTAGCGCAGCCTAGACCCAGAATATTTTAAAAAGCTTTTCTCTGTGGCAAATAGCGACAAACCGTATCACGAACCTATCCTTGATTAGATAGCCAGCTCAATGGTGCCGGTAGCCACCCTCTACCAGCTGCAATTGCTGCACGAAGGCAGGGAATTTATCGTGCGCCTCCCGCGAAATCCCTCAGGCTCAACCCAGTCGACGTTTCTGCGCAATCCATAATAAATTTTTAATCCAGAATCAGGGGACAGATAAAACTTACAAAGCCATGCATGTAGGGTGGGCAGGTTTTTCATGCCCACGTGGAATATGTGCCAACCGCGTGGGCACAAAAACCTGCCCACCCTACATGCTGCTGTGCCGAACGCACCAGATCCCATTGATGGTGGCTGGCCTGTGGCGGCCGCGCCAGCTGGATGCTGCGAGTCTCAAACTGTGCGGCAATAGTAAAGCAGGGAGCGCCAAGCGCTCCTGCTCTTTTTTTCAGTAGCGGATTTTTCAACCCTGACTCCGATCAGTCGTCGTGGTCATGCTTCTTGTGACCTGCACGCTTCAAGCGGCGATCCATACGGGTGGCCTCGCGCATAATGTGATAAATCACATTCTGCTCCTGCACGCCATGCACCATGTACGCGCCCGGGCCACCGGCATAGATGGCGACGTCCTCGCCGGCGTGGGTCTCGAGAAATAACGGCACCAGCGCCTCCTGGTGGAAACCTTGACTCTCGGTATCCACGGCGCTCAGATCCGTACGGCTGCCTGCGTTGATGGGCTCGCCATAGACCCTGTCACCGCCAATCTCGAGGTCATGAAAACCGCGGCCATTGATGTAGCCCAAAGTGGTATAAGGCATGCCGTCTTCGGCCAACAGCGCGTGGGAAGAGGCGTTGCCGGCGTTGTCGTTACCCACCACCTTGCCGAGGATGGGATTGCCACGCGTCGGATAACCAGCAATGGTGAACACGTGGCTGTGGT
>JALTPW010000987.1 GCA_026999335.1 Chromatiales bacterium | reverse complement strand
ATGCCCGAGAATGCCGATTTCAGTCCTATCGAGGTTGATCTTCGTCATGAAGAGTTGGTGGTCGAAGGTTTGGCCGTCGGTGTTATTCGGAGTGAGATGTAGCCATGCATCCTGCAAGCAATATGACGACTTGTGTTTCCCATTACCCCACGGGAGGCACCGAAGATGCGCTTGCGTTGACCGGTGGACTGACTGAAATCCGCACCCGGCAGGCAGGCAATCGGGCCCTGGCCCTGGTCTTGCCGGCCTTGGCCCGCCTGAGTCAAGAGCGTCGCTGGCTGGCCTGGATTGCGCCGCCGGATATCCCGGCGGGGCCATTGCTGGCAGCGGCCGGTGTAGACCTGTCACGGATATTGGTGGTACATCCCCGTGCCTGTGCCGATGGCCTGCGTGCGGTGGAGCAGGCCTTGCGGAGTGGTACCTGTGGCGCGGTATTGGCCTGGCTGACCCGCGCAGATGACGAAACCCTGCATCGCTTGCGCTCGGCGGCAGAGGATGGTCACAGCTGGGGCGTGATGTTTCATTCTGTTTGATCTCCCCGGGCCAGATTTCCCGCTGCCTGTAGGAGCGGCTTCAGCCGCGAATACCTTGCCACAATCGCCATCGCGGTTGTAGTCGCTCCCACAGCATACTTCCCCCGTCAGCCCATGCAGAGCCCTCGTAATGGATACCGTGGGGTGGTTTACGGCATCATCGGATATTCATAATGCTTGGTATCCCGCCGCCGCCGGTTTGATCGCTGGGTAACGATACCCTTCACGGTGAATCCGGCTGTGAGTTCGATATCATCGAAGGCGGGATTCAAATGATGCAGCCATTGGTGTTCGCCACGCCGCTGATACTGGGCAAAAAAGAATTCATTGTTCTGTTCGATCACCGCATAGGCGCCGTTGACCAGCGGATGTCCGGGATCGACAGTGATGATGTGTCCGTCTTCAAATTCTGGTGACATGCTGTCACCGATGACGCGGAGGGCAAACGCCTCCAGTTCCTCTGCACTACAACCTGTTTGTTTCATGATGGCTTCTCTTTGCCATAGTAAAGAGTGTTTAATCTCTCTGGATCGAATTCCCCGCAGCTCGCCTACCAAAAGTAGGTTCTTTAAGATTGGATAACCTTTCTACGTCGTGCCGGGCTTGACCCAGCATGACGATGTGTTGTTAGCGGGACAGCATTGAACTGCTTTGTAGATATTACGGGCATTGACAAGCGTTCGGCATGTGGCAGTGCAAGACCGACTTATTTGACCTGTATACGCTGCCTTCGTCAATGAATTTCAGCACGGGAAGCTTCAAATCAGTGGATTTTTCTTGGCTGATTCCTTGCAATAAATCTGTGAATGCTATCAGTATATTGAGACTCTGGTGCAAAGGGAGCATTTTGCTAATTTCGAAGGCTTGATTTGCGGTGGGCAAAATAGAAAAATATGGTTTACCCGACTGTTTCATGAACGACAACAGTCAACCCACATAATCCGCGCAGACCCTGAATTCATTTGTTTTTATATGGATATTTCGGGTCTGCTCCTGTTCAGCCGCTGTTTGCGGTGTTATGCATAAAAGGAGATAATATTGAGGCTCAAATGGCTGTATTCACAGGATGAAATGGATTGGAAGGCATTATCCGGGCTATATAAAGCCGCCCCTCTTGGTGATAAAAAACCTGAAGATCTAGAGAAAGCCTTTTCAAACAGCATGTTTAAGTGCTTTGTGTTTGATGCTGGAAAATTGGTGGGTGTTGGCAGGGCTCTCGCAGATGGTATTGATTGTTCTTATATTTGTGATGTGGCTGTTCTGCCGGCTTATCAGGGAGTTGGCGTGGGCAAGGAAATTGTGGTGAGGCTTGTCAAGCTTTCTAAAGGCCACAAAAAGATTATTCTGTATGCAAATCCAGGGCGAGAGTCATTTTATAAGAAGCTAGGTTTTAAGCGTATGAGTACAGCCATGGCGATCTTTGAGAATCAGGAGCAAGCCCTTGAGCGGGGCCTGGTCAATGAAGCCTAGTGGTTTTTCATGCCGGGATCTGGTGTCCTTGACATACCGCTCAACAGGGGCGGAAATGCGATGACTCTCGGCGCTAATAATTGTGTTTATCGCTTGAATTTATACCGTTTCCCGGTGGCTCTAACCCGCGTGACCAGCAAGATTTCGCGGAGTTGAGACCCTGCTGCCATCACATGGTTTATCAAGCAGGACGACGTTGACCGAAGAATTTCTCTGGAAAAAATACATACATCGCTGATGGGTGATAATCACGATCCCATCTTTTTCAGCTTTATCGAATTTTCATAGTCCTGCAATGAATGTCCAGGATGGATGAAGCGTGCGTTAATATTAATTGGGAACCCTCCTGGGGTGCCACAAAAGTTATTGTGAAAATCTTGTAATAATGAGGTCTCTATGAAATCTGCAATACCTTTACGTATCCGCGCTGGCGTGTGGATTGAATCCAATCCGATCCAATACCTGATTATCGGTTTGATTGTGTTGAACGCGGTCAGTCTGGGGATAGCGACTTCTGATGTGCTTGAGGCACAATATGGCCATTGGCTTGATTTTGTTGATAACGCCGTACTGACGGTGTTCGTTATTGAAATCGCCACCAAGCTATACGCATTTAGAGGGCGATTTTTTAGCAGTGCATGGAATGTATTTGATTTTCTGATTGTTGCAATCGCCTTGGTTCCGAGCAGTGGGCCATTTGAAGTTCTGCGTGTGCTGCGTATCTTGCGTGTGCTGCGCCTGATCTCACTCATCCCTCAACTGCGCGTGGTTGCCGAGGCGCTGTTGGGTGCTATCCCCGGTATCGTTTCAGTGGCGGGTTTGATGTCCATTATTTTTTATGTGTTTTCGGTGATGGCGACAGAGCTGTTTGGTGCGGATCATCCCGAGTGGTTTGGTTCACTGGGTGGCTCGATGTATACCCTGTTTCAGATAATGACCCTGGAGAGCTGGTCGATGGGCATTGTCAGGCCGGTGATGGAGACTCATGCCTATGCATGGGCGTTCTTTATTCCCTTTATTTTGATTGCTACGTTCACCATGTTGAATCTGTTTATCGCGATCATTGTTGATGCCATGCAGAGTGTGCAAGCGAACAAGGCTAAGCAAGATAAAGAGGCCATCGAGGAAGTGGTGCAAACTGAACACCAGCAGCTAAGCAAAGAAATCGAAGATTTAAGGCAGGATATTAATGAGCTTAAATTATTGCTGAGGGAAAGCCATAAATCCCCTTAGGCTGAGTGGATTGAGTCATTCTGGAGCCGGCGTCAGTTTGTGTGCAGTGCGGCAAACATGGGGCAGGGAAAAGAAAGGGTTTTGTTGCAATGCCGTTAAGTTAACAAAATGATGACTGTTTTGTAGGTTGGTGGTGAGCTTGCGAACCCCAACGAAACCAACAATGTTAGGATTTTTGCGTCACCACCACCCGACAATAAGCAGGATGTCAGGCTTAACTTAATGACATTGGGTTTTGTTGCTATCTTTGTTGCTATCAAAGTGGGGCGCGACAGGATCGCTGACGATGCGGGGTGTATCGGTGCAGCAGTCTGAATTGAGTATGAGCCGCAGAAAACGACCCACTAAATAAGAATGGCTCCCCAGCCCGGACTCGAACCAGGGACAGGCTGATTAACAGTCAGCTGCTCTACCAACTGAGCTACTGGGGAACGGCAAAACTCAAGAGGGGCGTATGGTACCCGCGAGCATGACGACGGTCAATAGAGGATAAACAGGGTTGTTAAAAAAGTTTTTGGGGGCGCAGTCAGGCCGATGAAAATGTACTTTCACAGCAGGCAATCAGGCACAGGCCCGCTCGATGCGATCCAGGGCTTCGCTCAGCGTCTCCAGACTGGTGGCGAAGGACAGACGTGCATAGCCGGGTGCGCCAAAAGCAGAGCCGGGCACCAGGGCGACACCGGCCCGGGTGATCAGGTGTTCACAGAAGGCGACATCGTCGCTCAGACCGAGATTACGGATGGCCTGCGTGGCGTTGAGAAAGCTGTAAAAGGCACCCTGTGATGGCAGGCAGGTCAGGCCACGGATGTTATTGAGCCGTTTGACCACATAGTCGTGGCGTTCCTTGAAGGCGATTACCATGGTCTGGATACAGGACTGATCACCGTCCAGTGCCGCCTGTGCCGCCACCTGTGAAATGGAGGTGGGGTTGGAGGTGCTTTGTGACTGGATTTTTTTCATGGCCTTGATCAGCCATTCCGGACCACCGGCATAGCCGATGCGCCAACCGGTCATGGAGTAGGCCTTGGAGACGCCGTTCAGCACTACGCCACGCTCCACCAGTGATGGGTACAATGTGAAGATGTTGGCGAAGGGCTCGTCATTCCACAGGATGGGCTCGTAGATGTCGTCGGAGGCGATAATAATGTCCGGATACGCTGCCAGTACCGTGCCCAGTGCCTTTAATTCTGCATGGCTATAAGTGACACCGGTTGGGTTCGACGGGCTGTTGATGACCACCAGCCGGGTTTTGCTCGTGATCGCTGCGGCCAGCTGTTCGGGGGTGATCTTGAATCCGGCCTCGATATCGGCCGCGACGATCACCGGCTTGCCCTCCGCCAGCAGTACCATATCCGGATAGGAGACCCAGTAGGGCGCGGGGATGATGACTTCGTCGCCGGGGTTCAGCAGTGCCTGGGTCAGATTGAAAAAGCTGTGCTTGCCACCGCAGGAAACCAGGATTTGTCCGGGTGTGTACTCGAGCTCGTTGTCGCGTTGTAATTTGCGTATCACCGCCGCCTTCAGTTCCGGTGTGCCGTCCACCTCGGTGTATTTGGTAAAACCGTCGTTGATCGCCGCGATGGCGGCCTGCTTGATTGGGTCGGGGGTATCGAAATCCGGTTCGCCGGCGCCCAGGCCGATGATGTCCTGACCAGCCGCTCGTAGCGCCTTGGCGCGCGCGGTGATGGCCAGGGTCGGGGAAGGTTTGATGCTTTGAACGCGGTGGGATAACTGCTTGTTCAAGCCTGTGTCCTCTGCTGGGGGTCAAGGTGTTAATATACGCGATTGGTTTCCGATCAAGAATGGTCTATGAGCAAAAAGTTTGAATTAGTGTCGGCGTTTTCCCCCGCCGGCGATCAGCCGCAGGCAATCCGTTGCTTGCTGGAAGGTTTGCGGGCGGGTGAGGCAGGGCAGACACTGCTGGGGGTGACGGGTTCCGGCAAGACCTTCACCCTGGCCAATGTCATCGAGGCCATGCAGCGTCCGACCATCATCATGGCGCCCAATAAGACCCTGGCGGCGCAGCTGTACGGGGAGATGAAGGCGTTCTTTCCGCACAATGCGGTGGAATATTTTGTCTCCTATTACGACTACTATCAGCCTGAGGCCTATGTGCCGGCCTCTGATACCTTCATCGAAAAGGATGCCTCGGTGAACGAGCACATCGAACAGATGCGCCTGTCCGCCACCAAGGCGTTGATGGAGCGCAAGGACGCCATCATCGTCGCCACCGTGTCGGCTATTTATGGTTTGGGTGATCCCGAATCCTACCTGAAAATGGTGCTGCATCTGTCGCGCGGCGATATCATCGACCAGCGTGATCTGCTGCGCCGTCTGGCCGAGTTGCAATACAAGCGCAACGACGTTGAGCTGCACCGTGCCACCTACCGTGTGCGTGGCGATGTGATCGATATCTACCCCGCCGACTCCGACCGCGAGGCGGTGCGCGTCGAGCTGTTCGGTGACGAAATTGACAACCTGTGCCATTTCGACCCGCTGACCGGCGAGGTGCTGGAGCGCCTGCCGCGCATTACCGTTTATCCCAAGTCCCACTACGTCACACCGCGCGAGACGGTGCTGGCCGCAGTGGAGGAAATTAAGCAGGAGTTGCCGCAGCGGCTGGAATATTACTACAACGAGAACAAATTGGTGGAGGCGCAGCGCCTCGAACAGCGGGTCAAATATGACATCGAGATGATGCTCGAGCTGGGCTATTGCTCCGGCATCGAAAACTACTCGCGCTATCTGTCCGGGCGTGCGCCGGGCGAGCCGCCGCCGACCTTGATCGACTATCTGCCCGATGAGGCGTTGATGATCCTCGACGAGTCACATGTCACCGTGCCACAGATCGGCGGCATGTATCGTGGCGACCGTTCGCGCAAGGAAAACCTGGTGCAGTACGGTTTTCGTCTGCCCTCGGCACTGGACAATCGGCCGCTGCGTTTCGAGGAATTCGAGCGCCTGATGCCACAGGCCATTTTTGTCTCCGCCACGCCGGCGGACTACGAGTTGGCGCACTCGGGCGCGATTATCGAACAGGTGGTGCGGCCCACCGGTTTACTCGATCCGAAGATCGAGGTGCGTCCGGCCACCAGTCAGGTGGACGACCTGCTATCACAGATTCACCAGCGTGTGGCGGAGCATGAGCGGGTGTTGGTCACCACCCTCACCAAGCGTATGGCCGAGGATTTGACGGATTATCTTTCCGAGCACGGTGTGCGCGTGCGCTACATGCACTCCGATATCGACACGGTGGAACGGGTGGAAATTATCCGCGATCTGCGTCTGGGTGAGTTCGACGTACTGGTGGGTATCAATCTGCTGCGTGAGGGGCTGGATATACCGGAGGTCTCGCTGGTGGCCATCCTCGATGCCGATAAGGAGGGCTTCCTGCGCTCCGAGCGTTCGTTGATCCAGACCATCGGCCGCGCCGCACGCAACGTCAAGGGCAAGGCGATTCTCTATGCTGACCGCATGACCAAATCGATGCAAAAGGCCATCGACGTCACGGAGGTGCGCCGGCAAAAGCAGATGGTCTACAACGAGGCACACGCTATTAC
>JALTPW010000986.1 GCA_026999335.1 Chromatiales bacterium | reverse complement strand
TTGACCGTGTTGGGCTGGAAGGGGAGATTCTACAACAGCTGGATTTTGTCTGCGGCACTGGTGACGGCAGGCCTTTCTGCGTATCCTTCCGGGCAAGTGCAGTTAGTGTGGTGTAACGCATTAAAGGGTATACATCAGAGGCCCACAAATGACTTAAGTCAAGGCGCAGCCCGCAGTTAATGGCTACTCCCTTATCAAGGGCTGCAACGCAGGATTGAGGCATTTGTGGATCTCCCTTCGGGCGTGGCGAGAAGCCCCCATCTGCTGCGTTGTGTCTCTTGAAAAGGGCATGCCATTCTCTATGAGACACGCCTTGCAGCTAACGGCTTCTCACCACGCTGATATGTGCCCTTTATGCGTTACACCACACTTGGGAGTCATGGTATTGAAGAAACGGGTCATCCGCTGGATGAAATGCGGGCCGGGCGCGGTCACACGGCAACGTATGCGCGCCTGGTTCACCCATATTCCCGGGCGTTGGTTGCAGGCCGAAGAGCGCGCCCGGCTGCGCGAGATCCTGCCCACGCTGTTCGGCTATCACCTGCTGCAGCTGGGTGATCTCTATTCCAAGGAATGTCTGAACAGCTCGCGTATCCCGCACTGCATCGTGCAGGATCCGGATCGGCAGACGGCGCCGCCGGCGGGAGAGCGTCTGCGCAGTGTGTTTCGGGGTGAGCCGGACTACCTGCCGGTGGCTGCGGACAGCATCGACGTGGTATTGATGCCGCATACCTTGGAATTCACCCATGATCCCCATCAGGTGCTGCGTGAGGTGGAGCGGGTGCTGATTGCCGAGGGGCACGTGGTGATCCTCGGCTTCAATCCATGGAGTCCGTGGGTACTGTGGCGACTGGCACTGGGCTGGCGCGCGCGGCCGCCGTGGTGCGGACACTTTATCCGTGCCTCACGTCTGCGCGATTGGCTGCAGCTGTTGGATTTCGATATTGTCAGCTGCGAGCGCTATTTCTACCGCCCACCGCTGACCCACAAGGGCATCATGCAGCGGTTGCGCTTTCTCGATCGGCTCGGCCGGCGCTGGTGGCCCCTGTGCGGCGCTGGCTATGTCGTGGTGGCGAAAAAGCGTGTCGCCACCCTGACGCCGCTCAAGCCCAGCTGGCGTTCGCGACGACCGCGCATGGTGAGCCCGGAGTTGGCGGGCAATTCGCGCGTCGGCTCGCTGGACAATTGTGAATCCCACGGCAATAAGCCAAAACGTAACGATTAAAGGTAAGAGTCATTTATGAGTGATGAGCGGGTAGAACTGTTTACCGACGGCGCCTGCCGCGGCAACCCCGGCCCCGGTGGCTGGGGTGCGTTGCTGCGCTTTGGTGGCACGGAAAAAGAACTGTTTGGCGGCGAAGCGGAGACCACCAACAATCGCATGGAGTTGATGGCGGCGATCCGCGGTCTCGAAAGTCTGAAACAGCCCTGTCAGGTGCAGCTGACCACCGATTCGCAATATGTACTGAAGGGTGTCACGGAATGGATGGACAACTGGAAGCGGCGCGGCTGGAAGACGGCGGCGAAGAAGCCGGTAAAGAATGTCGATCTGTGGCAGCGGCTGGACAAGGCCCTAGAACCGCATGAAGTGGAATGGCAGTGGGTGCGCGGTCATACCGGCCACGTGGAAAACGAACGCGCCGATGAACTGGCCAATCGCGGCATCGATGAATTGACGACTTCGGCGTAAGGATTCAACCATGCGACAAATCGTACTCGATACAGAAACCACTGGCCTGGAGCCTAAGCAGGGTCACCGCATTATTGAAATCGGTTGTGTGGAGCTGGTCAACCGGCGCCTCACCGGCAACCACTATCACCAGTACCTGCAGCCGGATCGGGAAATCGACGAGGGCGCCATCGAGGTGCATGGTATCAGCAACGAGTTCCTTATCGACAAGCCGCGTTTTGCCGATGTGGTGACGGACTTCCTCGACTTCGTGCGCGGCGCCGAGCTGGTGATCCACAACGCCTCCTTCGACGTCGGTTTCATTAATCACGAGCTGGCGCTGCTGAGCGACGACTACAGGCGCATCGAAGACCTCTGTGGCATCCTCGATACCCTGAGTCTGGCACGGCAGATGCACCCGGGACAGAAGAACAGTCTCGATGCCCTGTGTCGCCGCTATGATATCGACAACGCCCACCGCGAGCTGCACGGCGCGTTGCTTGACTCGGAGAT
>JALTPW010000985.1 GCA_026999335.1 Chromatiales bacterium | reverse complement strand
CTTGGGCCAGCGCCTCTTTGATTTCCTCTGGCGAGGCATTGCGGGGGATCACCAGCTCGACGCCCACCGGCACTTTATCGGCACGCGGGAGCTTGTCGCGGTTGGCCTTCAGCAACAATGGCCACAGATTCGCGTTGCCATAGACCTCGGGACGCGCGGCAATCGCCGACAACGTATCGCCTTCGCGCACCGTCACCTGCGCCAGCTGGCCGTCGCTCGCCGCCGGAGGCTTAAAAATCGCATCTGGCGCAACCTCGCCCACCAGCGCATTCACCAGCATCAGCGCCACCTCGGACTGGCCTGCCTTCAGGGCCGATTGCGCCGAATCCAGCCGCATGCGCTGCGTCGAACTCATCTTGCCCGAATACTCATCGCGCAACAGGGCGACACGCTGCTGCGCCATGCCGGCATAGTGCCCGTCCAGGGCCGCACGGACATGTGCGCCCGCCTCCCCGGCCAGCTTGCGCGCCAGTGTCGCATCCCCTGCATCCACCGCCTCGCGGGCCTGTTGCAGCTTGCTACTGGCCTCCGGCTGCGGCATGTTGCGCGCCTCCGCCATACGCACATCGGCCATCGCCGCATCGATATCGCCACGGGCCTCGGCCAACGCCAGCGTGGACGAACGCAACAGCGGCTCGACGATTTTTTTGGCCGGGGTCTCGGCAACACTGCCCCCCACCGCCGTCATGGATCCATCTTCAGTTACCTCGGGCTCCGCCGTGGATTCCCCACCCGACATCGAGGCACAGCCCGCCAACACACCCGCCAACATCAAGGTCAGCCACAGCCCGGTCTTTTCAACACTCCTCATTCTCTACCTCCCAGTGTCTCAGGACACTCTCGATTGGTATATATAGCTCATGGAAACACCGGCCATACAACCGGCCCGCCATCCTCCCTGCCAAGCATACTCGCAAGGTACAAATCTGCAAAAATTTAGGGGGATAGGTCAGAAATGACTATTGGGAAGATTTCGACTGCGCACTGACGGCCCGCTCATGCGCAGCTTCCGCATCCTCGCGGGCCTGCCGGTAATAACCTTCCGCCAGCGCCTCCTCGGCACGCTGCAACAGGTTCTCCGCGGCCTGCAATTCCTCGGGCGCATAGATCCGCGCATCTGCCTGGCGTGCGGCTTCAACGGCCTGACGGGCATCGCTCATTTCCTGCACGGGCACCCCGGCACAGGCCGTAAGCAGCCCGGCAAAAAGCAGTCCCGCAAAAAAAATACGGCAAAGACGGGATCTTGGGGAACGGAACATCATGGGCAGTAGCCGAGGATTGTCATTGGTTAACCTTAACCTGAATCCGGGAAGTCGGAAATTTCCGCCAAGCTATCACCGGCCCCGATAAGCTGTCAAGAAACAAGCTCCCCCTCTCTCTTGGAGGCTCCTCACAAAGGCTTCAACCTCAACCATTTGAGCTGCGAATCACTGAATCTTCCACTGATTTCAGTTGTCTTCTTTGTCCGTTTATCAACCAATATGGCCATTGATTGCTTGTTTAACCCATGCTTATTTAACCCAGTAGAGGAGTACAAAATGTAATCCTTAAATTCCTGCCGTTTAATATTATCGTCGGGTAAACTGAGAAAAAGAATTTGTGTGGCAGGGGAGTTTTCTTTTATCAACTGATCCAGCATCTGGATTCTATCTTGTCTTTCACAGGAAACAGTACTGTCTATTTCCGATATAAGCCGACAGTGCCTCATAAACCCAGAATCAACAAACCCCATGTGCCAGTCTTTTCCACTAAGCAAGAGGGAATCATAAGGTGGCAAGTTAGCAATGCCACCCCCTGTAACTTCACAATCAGGAATGTCCAGAGTCAATGCTTTATATACATATTCAGAGGAATATGCGCTTGATGGAATAAGCAACAACAGGAAAGAAACTAAAAAAATACTTTTCAGGATTGAGTTTTTCATTTATAGCCCTATACCCGCTCTATGCATTTCATGCTTCCAGTTCAATATCACCTTCCTGACACAGGTCGAGCTTAATTCTTTTGAAAATGTATTGAATACCACACCCCATACATAGCTTGCCAACCATACAACCAAACCAGCCCCACTGGCGCTCTTTGATTTAAGCGGTAACGGTACGTAATTCATCTGACTTGAGCACTGTTCCGCTTCTCACAACATTTCCATAAATATGCCCGCCACCTTATCATTAATCTGTAATTGCTG
>JALTPW010000984.1 GCA_026999335.1 Chromatiales bacterium | reverse complement strand
TGCGCATGAAAGCGGGTCAGGCCATTGAATTCAAAATCGGCCGTGGCATGGATCATGCGCCGCACGATCTGCCATTGATCGTGCGGGTAAGCGTGTTCGCCGGTTTCCCTGTCAACAATGGCAAAGGAGTCGTGTTCGATTTTCTGCCCGGCCCGGGTCAGCTGTTCTGTGACGGTATTGCTCATGCTGCCACCTCGGCCTTGCCCTCATGCTGTCCATGGTGGTGTGCGTGATCATGCGCATGGCCGTGACCATGTTCTTCGGCCAGCTGCCGGTATTGGCAGCCATCACACTCCATCATGCGGGCAGTTTCTCCACGGGTTTCGTTGACGCGTTGATTGAGCAGCTCGTAGATCTCGGGCTCAAACCCAAAGTAGTCACTGTGGGCAAGGGCGATCTGCGGGTACTGTCGTTGCAGGCGTTCCACCTGCCGCTTGATACGTTCGATGAGTGTGCCGGCGAACAGGTAATAGGGCAGGATGGCGATCTGTGTCATGCCCAGGGCCACCTGCTGGCGGATGACGGCTTCGAGGCGTGGATAGGTAATGCCGGTAAAGGCGATGTCCACATGTGTGTGATCGTTTTCATCGAACAGCCAGCGGGCCAGTTTGGCGACTTCTCCATTGGCGATCCGATCCGAGGAACCACGGCCCAGCAAGACGACGCCCGTGGTCTTCGGATCCGGCATGTCCAACTGGGCCATGACCTTGCGCAGCCTGCGTTGCAGGATGCTAAAAATGCTGTCATTGGCGCCGAGATGCGCCGCGTAGACAAACTCGACGCTGGCGTGGCGCTGGCGGGCTTTGTCGATGTGATGGGGAATCTCCATCTTTACATGGCCCGCGGCATTGAGGATCAATGGCACGACAATGACCCGTTCGGCATCCCTGGCGGCATTGTCCAGGCCCTCATCCAGCAGCACATCGGCAAACTCGATAAAGCAGGTCTCGATCCGCCATTGTGGATTCATGGTTTTCCACTCGGCGGAAAATCGATTGATTTCATCGTTACCCGCCGGGTGGCGTGAGCCGTGCCCGACCAGCAGTATGGCGGTGTTCATAGGCTGGTTTCCTGTTTTTTTTCCGGTGTCTTTTTGGCCTTGCGAAAGCGATGGCTGAAGGCCTGGTCGTAAAGTCTGGATTTTTTCAGTTGCGGCCACTGCCGTGCGCCGATGGTTGGGCTGGCGATGATCATGGCCTGACTGTTGATCTTTTCGGCCTGGCATTTTGCACGGATATCGCCGATGGTGCCGTGAATGATTTTTTCTTCACCCGGCCAGCTGGCTTTGTGCACGACGAGTATCGGGGCGTCCGCAGGCCAGCCTGCGGCAAGGAGTTCACCTTGTACTTTTTTCAGCAAGGTAATGGAGAGAAAAATACACAGTGTGCAATGGTGCCGGGCCAGTGCCTGTAGTGATTCTCCCTCGGGCATGGGCGTGCGGCCTTCGACACGGGTGAGGATGACGGTTTGTGTCACCTCCGGCAGGGTCAGGCTTTCCACGCCGGCGGCGGCCGCGGCCATGGCCGATGAGACACCCGGCACGACGCCCACGGCGATGCCCTCGGCGTCCAGTGGTTGCACCATTTCGATGAGCGCGCCGTACAGGCCGGGGTCGCCGGTTTGCAGACGCACCACAATGTCGTTGCGGCGGGCCTTTTCGATCAGCCAGTCGGTGATGGCGGCAAGGTCCATGCCCTTGGAGTCCTGTATTTCACAGCCCTCGCCGGCCCAGCGCATGGCGGTCTCGGAAACCAGTGAGCCGGCGAACAGGATGGCGCCGGCCCGGGCGATCAGGCCCTGACCCTTGACGGTCAGCAGCTCGGGATCGCCCGGCCCGGCGCCAACGAACCAGACCTTGCCGGTGTTTTTCTGCGTCATGGCATGAACAAGCGTGCGCTTGCCGCCGGATTGGAGGGGAAGTACATGTGCAGATACGACGCGTGCAGCCTGCCTTGGCGGTAAATGGCCTCGCCACGGCCACGTTTGCGTGAGCTTTTACTCATGGCCACCGGCGTCAAAGGGGTATCCAGTGTCGAATGGTGGAAAGTATGGCCGTGTACGATGCCTTCGGGGAGTTCGACGCGCTGCATGCCCAGGTTGGCGAGACGCCCCTGCATTTTTGCATGCCCGTCCAACAGGCCGACCATGCTGTGCGAGCAACCTTCCTTGTCGGTGAGTGTTTCGAGCAGGTAAAGCATGCCGCCACATTCGGCGACGATGGGCTTGGCCTGTTGCTGATGGGCCTTGATGGCCGCGTGTATGGCGGTGTTATTGGCCAACGCCTCAAGATGCAGCTCGGGGTAGCCACCGGGCAGATAAAGGCTGTCGGCGTCGGGCAGACAGGTATCGTGCAGTGGTGAGAAATAACACAGCTCGGCGCCCATTTTTTCCAGTAATTCAAGATTGGCGCGGTAGACGAAGGCAAAGGCCGGGTCGCGTGCGACGGCAATGCGTTGGCCGTGCAGGGAAACCGCGGGCGGGGGGTTTTTGGCCCGCTCAAAGGCAACGGGTGCCGGCTGATAATCAAACCCGGCATCCACAAAATGCTGTTTTGCGGTATTGATCCGTGTGTCCAGGTCAGCGATTTCTTCTGCCTGTACCAGTCCCAGGTGGCGCGAGGGAAGTTCGCAGGCCGGGTCACGGCCCAGGGCGCCGATATACGGTATTCCATTCAGGCTTTCGGCGAGCATGTCACCGTGCCCCGCGCTGGCGACACGATTGGCGATGACACCGGCGAAGGGCAGGTTTTTGCGGTAATGGGCAAGGCCATGGGCCATGGCGCCAAAGGTCTGGGCCATGGCCGTGGCATCGATGACGGCCATGACCGGAATGCCAAACCGTTCGGCCAGATCGGCGCTGGAGGTCGTGCCATCAAACAGGCCCATGACGCCTTCGATCAGAATGAGGTCGGCCTCGCAGGCCGCCTTGTATAACAATTGCCGGCAGTGTGTCTCGCCCCCCATCCACAGGTCGAGTTGATAGACCGGCAGGCCACTGGCCTGTTCGAGAATCATCGGGTCGAGAAAGTCGGGGCCGGTTTTGAAGATGTGCACCTTTTTGCCCTGCTCGCGATAAAGTCTCGCCAGTGCAGCGGTGATGGTGGTCTTGCCCTGACCCGAGGCCGGTGCGCTGATGAGCAGGGCGGGGCAATGCATCGCCGTGCTCACAGCTCGATCCCCTTTTGTGCCCGCACCCCCGCCTGATAGGCATGCTTGGTGGCCTGCATATCGGTGACGGTATCGGCGAGTTCGATCAGTGCGGCTTGCGCGGCACGGCCGGTGACGATGACGTGCTGCATATGGGGGCGTCGTCGCAGGGTGTCCAAAACGTTATCGAGCGCCAGGTAGTTGTGTTTGAGGATGATGTTCAGTTCATCCAGCACCACCAGGTCATAGTCGGGGTTGCCAAGGTATTCGCAGGCCTTTTTCCAGGCGGCCTCGGCGGCGTGGATGTCACGCGCCCGATCCTGGGTTTCCCAGCTAAAACCTTCGCCCATGACGTGATAATCATCAGCCAGTATGTTGCGGAAAAACAATGCCTCGCCGGTGGTGGTACCGCCCTTGCCGAACTGAATGACGGCGACACGCATCTTGTGACCGAGTGCGCGGGCCACCATGCCAAAGGCGGCGCTGCTTTTGCCCTTGCCATTGCCAGTATGGACGAGGATCAGGCCGCGTTCCTCCCGGGCCCTGGCGATACCGGCATCGACGATGGTCTTTTTGCGCTGCATGCGCTGGCGATGGCGTGCGTCGGCGGACATCGGTTTTACGGTCTCCGTCATTTCGGGGAGGTATCATCCAGTTTGCGCAGGAAATGGCCGACCAGTAAACCCAGCAGTAGCCAGAAGATCGCATTGGTGATGGTCGATGCGATAATGAATTGTTGCAGCAAAGGCTCGGGCGCAAGACCTTGGGCCTGTTCCGGCAGTGGCGCTCCCGCGATGTGTGGGATGAGCAAAACAAATATGCCAATACCCTTGAGTGCAATGGGCCGTGAAAATACCAGCAAGGCAATGCCCACCGCAGTGGCCGCAGCCGTAGAGATCCACCACAGTTGCTGATCCAGCAGGGGAGCCCCTGCGGTGCCCGGAAGTTTTGGAGGAAGCCCGAGCGCTGGCGCCGCAAAAAATACCAAAAATCCCGCCGCCCCCCACAACAGTCCCTTGCGCCATCCTTTTTGGCTGGAGAGTGTAATGGCGCTGGCGACGACCAGCGAAAAACCTATGCCGGCAAGAATATTGGATAGCAGACTGAGCAGCAGTCGCTGATCGTCCGTGTCGGCGCTGGATGTGTCAGCGGCGTGTGAGCCATGGGCGTGATCGGTGGTGGATTCGTAGGTTTCAGCCTCGACGATCAGCGGAGTCACTTGCAATTGCTGTATCGCGGTCAAGGCAATGCCGGACAGTGTTCCAGCCACCAGGGCGGCGATCAGAAGTGTGCGTAATATCATTATTTTGCTATCCCTGGCTTAGTGGCAGGGAAAGACCATGGTATGCCGCGTGTCATGGGCGGCATCGTGAATGACGTCGTTGGCACCCTGCACGAAACCGACAGCGAACAGAATGATCAGGCCCAGGGTCAGTGCCGTGAGACTGGCGGTCA
Organism: Chromatiales bacterium; assembly: GCA_026999335.1. Taxonomy (GTDB): domain Bacteria; phylum Pseudomonadota; class Gammaproteobacteria; order SZUA-152; family SZUA-152; genus DRQN01. The sequence goes on along the minus strand of JALTPW010000984.1, from coordinate 2,228 downwards.
GGCGTGATGAAATACTGTTTTCTGCCTTTGCTGCCGGGGTGGTGGATATATTCACGGGTTATTTTCCTCTGCGAAATTGAAGGTCACGGGCAGGCGACACCGGCAGAGGATTTTCAGGGAGAAGGAGAGTGCAAAAAACGCACGGCTTCCTTCTGACGAACAGCCCTCCGCTGCGCCAAAAAAACAGGCTTCAGGCCGGTCTCCGGGCTCGTGAGGGGTATATGGGCGGATCGCCTTCCCACGTTAAAAACGCAGTGGCCGTGTAATCCGCTGTAACTCACTTACCGTTGCGGGGGCAGCGCCGGAATTGTTCGTGTATCAGGAACGCACCGGCTTCCCGTTTCATCCCTTGGGTGGATACCCGTTGGGACACCTGAAGCAGTGGCGGAGAAGTTATAGTACTCGCGTTGGGGTGTCAAGAAACAAGGCCGTGAACGGCAGGGCAATCGGATCTAAATTCTACGTTGTCACGCTTATTCTACTGAAAATATAAAGAAATGCGCTATATTCAGCCCTATGTTAATGGGGCTTAAAACGAGCAAGGGGATCAGCAGAAGTTCGCCCGAAAACACTCTCTACTAAGAGGATTCGACATGGCAAAAGCCCGCTTGAAAAAGTGGGAAGACGTTTTAACCGCATAGCGAAAATCTCGGGGGCTTGCCCCCGAGCTGGATAGCCTACAATAGGGGTCTTTTTCCCCATTGTGGACTATCCGGCTTATGGAGTTGCAGCGAAATACGCATCACGTCTACCGATTAATGTACCATTTTGTGTGGATACCGAAATATCGGCATAAAGTGTTCAGTGAGCCGTACCGAGAGGTGCTAAAAGGGATTATAGAGACTCAAGTTTCGGAGTTCAAAATCAACAATGCCCACGTTGTAACATATTGAATAAATTCAATATTTATCGATTAGTGTAGCTAAAAGTCGAAGTTGACGTATGCACAACGACATGCTTTTTACGCAAAATTTAGAGTATTGTTTTATAAGGCATTCCCGCCATTTATGCCCGCGACATTTTTCTTACGGCTGCATAATTCACATTAAATCAATGTGTTATATTTTTTAAGCGCAATCAAAAATGAACCCCGAAACTTGAGTAGAGAAAATAGGCTACGACTACGATATCGACATAGTTGAGTTGGAGATACCAGAAGATCATATACATACTAACCAGTCGGAAATAAAGGATACATTTTCTTTCTATTTTAGAAAGGACATTCATTGATTTGGAACCGATTGCCCGGAATAAAGCATTAGTGAAATCCTTTTTCAGAAATGAAGTGGTATCCTTTGCTGCTGGCCAGGTAGTATGGTCGTACGTGGCGAGCCTAAAAAATCGCCGAGTGATGTTATGCAGGTGATAAAGACCTGAATCCGAGGATCCAGGTAAATTACAAACCATTATTATAATGTTTCAGCACGAAAGCCTTCCGTACTGGCAGAGATCAATCAGGTGATTATCGAGTCGGGTCATGAAGTTGCAAAAAAGTCTGGCGAAACATTACGAACGCGCTGTGATTCTTTTGTGGTCGAAACGGATGTGCATTATCCAACCGATATCAACCTGTTATGGGATGCAATGCGCAAGATCATTGAATTAACCGGAAAAGCTTGTGAAAGTGAAAACCTGAGCGGTTGGCACCAATACCGCTTTAATCAGAAGCAATTTAAGCAGTATTATCGTAAAGCGCAAAAAATCAAATGCTCCACCTGCAAAGATGAAGAGAAAAGAGCCGCCCGGTGCGAAAAGGTTCACCAAACTTATCGAGAATATTTATTTGAAGCAGAGCGCCTGATTGAAAAAAGCAAGGGAACACTAAAGACGTTAAATGATTTAGGCAAGATATTTCAGGTAGAGCAAATAGCGCACTATATCCAGATCCAGCATGCAGTACGTCAAGTCGACCAAATTGACCGACGTGTATTGAAGGGAGAGGTTATCCCCCATAGCGAAAAAGTTTTTTCTATTTTCGAAGAACATACCGAGTGGGTCAGCAAGGGAAAGGCAGGGGTTCCTGTCGAATTGGGTGTTCGTGTAAGCATCCTGGAAGATCAATATCAGTTTGTTTTGCATTATCGTATTATGCGGAACGAGACCGACGACAAGGTTGCCGTCCCCATCATCGAAGAGGCTAAACAGCGCTATCCACGGATAAGCCAATGCAGTTTTGATATAAGCCTGGATCCGAGCTTTCCAATCAAAGATAATATCCATAATTAATT
>JALTPW010000983.1 GCA_026999335.1 Chromatiales bacterium | reverse complement strand
GTCATATTGCTTGCAGGATGCATGGCTACATCTCACTCCGAATAACACCGACGGCCAAACCTTCGACCACCAACTCTTCATGACGAAGATCAACCTCGATAGGACTGAAATCGGCATTCTCGGGCATCAATCGAACCTTGTTTCCACGCCGCCGAAACCGCTTCACGGTAACCTCGTTGCCCAGACGGGCGACAATAATCTGCCCGCTTCTAACCTCGGATGTGCGATGCACGGCCAGCAGGTCACCATTGAGTATCCCCACGTCTCGCATGCTCATGCCCCGCACTCGCAACAGGTAATCCGCTGTGGGATAAAACAAGTTGGGATCGAGTTGAACATGATCCTCGATGTTTTCTTCGGCAAGAATGGGGTTTCCGGCAGCCACCCGCCCAACCACGGGCACCCCCGGATCGACCTCTTCGGTCAGCAGACGAATCCCCCGTGAAGCGCCGGGATAGATTTCGACAGCGCCTTTGCGTACCAACGCCTTGAGATGATCTTCGGCGGCATTGGCGGAGCGGAAGCCCATGGCATCGGCAATCTCCACCCGCGTTGGTGGGACATCATACTCTTCGATAAACTCGCGAATCATATCCAGCACTTGCTGCTGGCGCTTTGTCAGTTGCTCCATAGTCTGTCCATCCATCCAGTGTTTTTCTGTTAGTATACACAGTTAATGGACCGTTTCAAGTTTTCTTGCCGGCCACGTTGGCCGGATAGCGGGGATAGGGCTTTCCTTGACCGACAACATAGCCACCCGGCGCGGTTTGCGCTAGGATTTCCGACAGCCCGCCTGATTTTTAGGGAGGGCACTCACAATTTCACACTTCAGAGACTACGCCCATGTTTGGAGAAATCACCCTGCTTATGGTCCTGCAAGGCGCGGCGCTGATTGCCGCCGGCGCCGCCGCCGGTTATTTTCTTGCCCTGAAAGGCTTTGATAAACAACGAGATAAACTCAATGACGAGCTGGAGAATGCCCGTACTGAAATAAAGGAACAGCGAGAAAAGGTGGATAAACATTTTCTCAAGACGGCACTGCTGTTCAATCGTCTGACCGACAATTACCGTGAAATCTACGAACACCTGGCCACCGGTGCACAGACCCTGTGCAGCCCGCAAACCAGCAAACCAAAGCTGGATCAGCCGGAAACACGCGTGCTGCCGGCCATCGAGGCCAGCGCCGCCGAAAAGGTGAATGAAAGCGAAAGTGAGCTGGCTGCCACACACTCGCCGCATCCCGACACCCCTGCACCAGCGAAGGCTGAGGGCGACAAAAAACCCGCAACCGAGGCAGCGCCCCCCATACCCGAGGAGGTTGCACTGCAGAAGGCCAAGGCCGAAACGCCACAGCCCGATGCCAGCGAAACGTCCAGCGACGACAAATCAACCACCGACACCCCCCCTGTGGGCGCCGATGCCACCCCTGCGCCCACAGGGATCAGCGAAGAAAAGCCCGCGACGAAAGCCTCTACCACGACGGAGTCCGACGAAAAAAAACCCACCTCGGAGGCTCCCGCACCCGCAGAGACAGGTGCCAATATCGATCGCTACAAGTCGCCGCCGTCCATCCATTAACGTCCACACCATTTCCGGGTAATCACCTCCGGACAATAAAAAAGGCGCCGTTAACGCGCCTTTTTTATTGTCCGTTCCGCCCTTCCTGTCACTCGTCGACCACCAGCGCTTCCAGGGCCTCCCAGCGTTGATAGGCCGTCGCCAGCTCCGCTTGCAGCTGCTCCAGGCGGGCTAGGCCGGCATTGATCGCTGCCTTGTCCTGCTGGTAGAAATCGGGCCCGTTGATCCGTTCCTGCAGGCTGGTCTGTTCACTTTCCAGCGCTTCAATCTGCGCTGGCAGGGACGCCAGTTCATGCTTGTCCTTGTAGCTGAGTTTTTTGGCCGGCGTCGGCACCGATCCGGCCGCCCTGGCATTGGCGGGTTTGTTCATCTTCACCTCGGGGGCCGCGGCCTTACGCTGCCGCAGCCAGTCATTGTAGCCACCGACATATTCATTCACTCGCCCCGCATCCTCGAACACCAGAGTGCTGGTCACCACGTTGTCCACAAAAGCGCGGTCATGGCTCACCAGCAGCAGGGTGCCGTTGTAGTCGCCCAGGAGTTCTTCCAGCAATTCCAGTGTTTCCACATCGAGATCATTGGTGGGCTCATCCATCACCAGCAGATTGGCCGGCTGGG
>JALTPW010000982.1 GCA_026999335.1 Chromatiales bacterium | reverse complement strand
TTACGCATCAATGGTACAGAATTGGCCGATCCAGTCATTGATGAAGAAAACATCGGTGGCGCAGTGGTTGAAATACTTCGTCGCACCGAGGAAAAGCTCAAGGCCCACAACCGCACGATAATTGATATCACCTCGGCAGCAACTCACATCAAGGAAATGCCATATCCGCCCGCGGCGATCCAGCAAATACTCTACAATGCGATTTTGCACCGAACCTATGAAAGCACTAATGCACCGGTGCGCGTTTATTGGTTTAATGATCGAATTGAAATCAACAGTCCTGGTGGGCCTTATGGTAATGTCACGTCAGAAAACTTTGGCAAGCCTGGCATCACAGATTATCGCAACCCGAACATCGGCGACATATTAAAGACATTCGGTTTTATACAAGCTTTTGGCCGAGGTATAGCCACCGCTAGAAAAGAGATGGAAAAGAATGGCAACCCACCCCTCGAATTTGAAGTCAACCAAAGCGCAGTTATCTGCACGCTGAGAGGCAAGCAATGAGCGCGCCGGTACTGACATTTTTCAATAATAAAGGTGGTGTGGGGAAGACATCGTTGATCTACCATCTTGCCTGGATGTTTGCCAGTCTTCGTAAGCGTGTGGTGATTATTGATCTGGATCCGCAGGCCAACTTGACGGCTGCTTTTTTGGACGAAGATAAAATTGAGGCAATCTGGAACCAACAGAATGAGGGCTCTACTATCTATCAGTGTGTCAAGCCTCTTACAGACGTGGGTGATATTGCAGAGCCGGTTTTACAAAATGTCGCGACAGATCTTTATTTGCTGCCAGGTGATGTCAGCCTCTCCGGCTATGAAGATACATTATCAGCCGAATGGCCCAAGAGCATGGGTGACAGTCATTTGTATCGTCCCATGCGGATTCTCAGCTCATTTTGGCAAGTGATGAAAATGGCCGCCAACAAAGTGCAGGCCGATATTATTCTTGTTGATATTGGCCCCAACCTGGGTGCTATCAACCGTTCGGTGCTGATTGCAACAGACTATGTTGCGATCCCCCTTGGTGCCGATCTTTTCTCATTACAGGGTTTGAAAAATCTTGGCCCAACCCTGAGAAGCTGGAGAAAGTTATGGCAGAAGCGATTGGATAACTGGGGGGAGGGGGCAGAGAAAAGCACATTTCCTGATTTCCACCTACCACAGGGGAAAATGCAATCAGTCGGCTATCTTTGTCAGCAATACGGAGTGCGTCTGAATCGCCCCGTGAAAGCTTACGACAAATGGGTGCAGCGCATTCCAGCAGTTTATCGTAAGTATGTATTGGATGAGGTCGTTGAGAATAACATTCGACTGGAGGATGACCCCTATTGCTTGGCTACTATTAAACACTATCGCAGTTTGATCCCCATGGCCCAAGAACACCGTAAGCCCATCTTTAACCTTACCTCTTCCGATGGAGCTATTGGCGCCCATGCAAATGCTGTGCAAGACGCAAAAAAAGACTTTAATCTACTGGCTGGAAAGATTGCGGATAAAATGGAAATCACACTAACTCACCATGCCCGGGTAAGCTCATTGTAGATTGTGTAACGCGATATATTTCAATTCGATTTTTAACCGGACGGAAATAGGGGGCAGATTCGAATTAATAAGTAAGTAAGGACCGATAAATTCTAGTCTGACACCGTTTCTTACAAAGACGAACAACAATATATCGGTTAATCTTCAACAGAGGTGACTAAATGAGGCCCGATCAAATTAAAGATGAAATAAACGAGTTGGGGCTATCAGAAAAACTGATCCTAGTAGAAGATATTTGGGATTCTACTGCAACGAGAAATGCCGAAACCCCCATGCCAGAATGGCAAAAAAAGGAACTTGATAATAGATACAAAGAATACAAGGAAGGGAAACTCGAACTTCACGATTGGGATTCTGTTCATAAAGATTTACGTGAAAAATACAAATGAAACTGCGTTATGCGGAAAGAGCAAGGGATGATGTAGAGCTAGCCTTTGTATGGCACGAAAGGCAAAGAAGAGGGCTAGGGTTTGAGTTCTTAGATTGTGTTGAAAATACGGTAAAATATATTATCGAAAATCAGGGCATGTAGTTAGGAGGTTTCCCTTCACCGTTTTTTATACCATTGAAAATACCGAGATTGCAATACATTCAGTTTTCGGTAATAGGCAAGACCTTGAGAAAAGGCCATAGCGAATTAGGTTAGATCG
>JALTPW010000981.1 GCA_026999335.1 Chromatiales bacterium | reverse complement strand
GGCGCAATGCGTCGAGCAGGTGGGCGTGGGTTTCATGTTCGCACCCAAGCACCACGGCGCCATGAAACATGCCATCGGCCCGCGCAAGGAAATGGGCGTGCGTACTATTTTCAATGTGCTGGGGCCGCTGACCAACCCGGCCGGCGCGCCCAATCAGGTGCTGGGTGTGTTCGCCCGCGAGCTGGTGGAACCGCTGGCGCGGGTGCTGGCCAATCTGGGCAGCGAGCATGTGCTGGTGGTGCACGCCGAAGATGGCATGGATGAGATCAGTATTGGCGCGCCCACGTTCATTGCTGAATTGAAAGACGGTGAGGTGAGCAGCTACAGCGTTACGCCGGAGGACTTCGGTCTCGAGCGCGGTGACGTGGCCTCACTGAAAGTGGAGGATGCCGGACAATCATTGGCGGTGATCAAGTCGTTGCTGGAGAACCAGCCCGGCCCGGCGCGCGACATCGTGCAGCTCAATGCGGGTGCGGCGCTATATGCCTGCGGCCTGGCCGATACGCTGGCTGAAGGCGTCACCAGGGCCGGCGAGGTCATCGCCAGTGGCGCGGCGCGCAACAAGTTGAATGCCCTGGTGGCGGCGTCGAATAACCTGGATTGAGTTTCCCCGGTGTAGGAGCGGGCCATGCCCGCGATGTGCTCTCGTGGTACCGACAATGCCGGTCAATGCAGAGACACAGAGCTTTTTGAAAAAAAGATTTCTCTGCGTTCTCCGCGTTTTATTTGAACCCTGAAAGATTTATCGCGGGCATGGCCCACTCCTACAGCCTTGTTTTGGAAGATGAAATGAGTGACACCCCCGACATTTTGAAAAAGATCATCGTTCGCAAGCGTGAGGAGATTGCCAAAGGCTTGCAGACTGTGAGCCTGGCGGCGATGGCCGAGCGGGCGCAGGCGGCGGATGCCTGCCGTGGTTTTGTCACTGCGATCAGAAACAAGCTGGATGCCGGTAGGTCGGCGGTGATCGCCGAGATTAAAAAAGCGTCGCCCAGCAAGGGCGTGATGCGCAAGGATTTTTGGCCAGCGGAGATTGCTGTGTCTTATGAGCATGGCGGTGCGGCCTGTCTGTCGGTGCTCACGGATCGAGATTTTTTCCAGGGCAGCAATGAATACCTGCAACAGGCGCGCGCGGCCTGTTCACTGCCGGTCATTCGCAAAGACTTCATCATCGATGACTATCAGGTGTACGAGGCGCGCGCCATTGGCGCTGATTGCATTCTGCTCATCGTCGCAGTGCTGGATGACCGGCGCTTGGCTGAACTGGCACGGCTTGCCACGACGCTGGGCATGGACGTGCTGGTGGAAGTACATGATGCCGAAGAATTACAGCGTGCGTTGCCGCTGAATCTGTCACTGGTGGGCATCAACAACCGTAACCTGCGCACCTTCGAGGTCAGCCTGCAAAACACTATTGACCTGCTGCCGAAAATCCCCGCTGACCGCATCGTGGTTACCGAGAGCGCCATTCATGCCGTGGACGACGTGACGCTGATGCGTCGCCACGCCGTCAATGCCTTTCTCGTCGGCGAGGCCTTCATGCGCGCCGATGATCCCGGCGCCAGGCTTGCCGGACTGTTTCGAACGTAGGGTTTTTTACAACTCCAGCTTCAACGCCGTCACCGGCCGTTTCTCCAGTGTCCACTGGTGCATGGATCCATCGTAGAGTTTGACGTTTTTGTTGCCCATCAGTTCGCTGAATATGAACCAACTGCCCGAGGCGAGATGCCCGCTGTTACAGTAGGTGATGATGTCCTTTTGGGTGTCTATTTTCAGTTCGGTGGCCAGGGCGCTCAGGGTTTTTAGCGGGGTGAAGGTGGCGGGCGCCGAGGGTTCGGTCAGCATTTCATTGGGGAATGGTTTTGCGCCGGGAATATGCCCCTTGCGATCAACGTAGGATTTTTTATAGGTGCCCAGATACAGAGCCAGAGAGCGCGTGTCCACCAGTTGTGCAGCGCCTGTCTTTACTGCGGCGGCCACTTCGTCGCTGGTGGCCAGCAACGCATGGCGTTCCGTGGTGATCTTCCAGTTGCCCTGGGGGGGGCGTTTGCTATCGGTGCTGACCTCTCTTTTGTCCATAAGCCAGCCGGCCATGCCGCCATCGAGGATGGCCAGATTGTCCTGGCCATAGTATTTCAACTGCCAGTAAAGGCGTGTTGCCATGGTTATATCGCCGCTACTCTCTCCCTTGCTGACAAT
>JALTPW010000980.1 GCA_026999335.1 Chromatiales bacterium | reverse complement strand
CCCCGGGCCTGGGCTGCCGACCCCCCACCCCCTGCCGGCAGGCATGCCCCAGCATGTTTCCGTCACCCGAACTGCGCTTTTCATCCTGTTGCATGACCGTATCCCCTTGTTTTCGTTGCACCGTCACACCGTCAAACTGCGCTTTAGAGATGCACTGCGCAGTTCAAACGTAACCCGTTGAAAAACAACATGGAAACCCAAATCTGAACCAGATAAGCGATGTAACCCATTGATTCTATTAGCAGACGGTTTAGCCCGTTTTAGAGTCAAGTTTTCGACGCGCCGCGAATGTCCGGAAGCGCCTGGTATTCCTACATTTCCTAGCACAAGGTGGCCCGTACAAGGACATTTCCATGCTCCAGTTAGACCCAAAAAGACGCATTACAGCCCGGCCTGACGCAGGCGGCGCGCCAGGGCCGTGACAGGGGTGTTCAGCTTGCGCAGCGGGTTCGCACGGTCCACTGTTTTCGATAGCGTCCTGGTGGCCAGGTGGACGTAGACCTGTGAGGTCTTGGGATCCCTATGGCCCAACAGCGCCTGAATCTGCAGCACGTCCACACCTTCCTCAGCCAGCTCTGTGCCATAGAGATGGCGCATCGCATGGGGGAACAATCGTTCCCGAGGCACACCCACCTGCAGCCCATATTTCTCGATCATGTCGTTTACTGCGCGAGGGGAGATCCGGCGCGCTTCGCCGTAGTATTCATGAGGCTGGATATTCCGGTTCTGTGTCGAGATAAACAGGACCTTGTCCCCATCATCCAAGATGCGGTCTACACGCTCCAGCTCCTCGTGGCCGAGATAGGCCCTCAGCATGATCCTGACCTCATCCGGTGCCGGGATTACACGTTCATGTCCTCCCTTTTCGCATACCCGTATTGCCAAGCGCTCTTTTCCCTCATCGCTGTAGAACAGCAGATCCGATTCATTGAGCCTGACCAAACCGCTCACGCGCATCCCGCACCCCAGCAAGGTCGTCATAATGGCCGCATCACGCACCCCCAGGAACGTATCCAGGTCAGGCGCCATCAAGATCTTCTCCGCATCCTGTAGGGTCATCCCCCGCGGCAGGCGCCGGCCGGCACTCGGGTACTGGAGGCGCGCGGCCGGGTTGTCCCGGCGCAGGCCTGCGTGGACCAGCCAGGCGTAGAAGCCACGCACGGCGGAGATGAGCGGCCTGCGCCCTCGAGGAGATAATCCCTCCTTATGGGCGTGGAGACCGCAAAATTCCTCGATCCGCTCCTCTGAGGCCTCCAGGAGCGTCTCATTAGATTCTTGTAAGAACCTATCCAGGCGCTCGAGATAGCCTTGGTATTTCTGCGCAGTGGCATCTGAACGGCCCTTGTTGTGCACCATGAAAATCAGAAATTTCCGAATCAAATCATGCATGGAAGACCTCGAATTTTTGGGGGAGGGGCAGCGCAACTGGTGGATTGGTGGATGGTACCGTTTCTTTAATGTAACTCATTGTTTATAAAAAATAAAAAGCCACTTTGGTTAAAACTTAATCAACTGCGCTTTTTGAAAAATAAGTTATTGATTTTTTATATTAAGTAATTGATTTTATTGATACGAAACGCGATCCACCATTTAGCGGAAAAGCGCAGTTCTAACTGGTGGATGGTTTTTTGAGCAGTGCTCTAACTGGTGGATCGCGATTTCCTGAAAAGCGAAGTTTAGAACCATTGTTATTTCTCTATTTTTCTTTCTTTCTCAAAGAAATAAATAAAAAAATTAGAAATATAATGAACGGAATGCCGTAAACCGACTGGTGGAGAAAAAAGGCTGACTGGTGGAGAAAAAAGGCTGACTGGTGGATTTTTTGACCTAATTGGGCAAAAAATCACTTTAGTGAAACAATGAGATACTGACTTATCCACAGGCATCCACCATTTATCTGCACTGCCCCTGTCCTCCTTTTTGTAAATCCGTCCAAAACGCGAAAAAACTGCGACGGGATATTGACGATCACGCGGGTTTATTCCTGAGCAGATAGGATTGGTAAATCGGAAAAATCTGACAATTATTCCAAGCTAGATGGCGGTGCGGCATGCAGGCCGAACTGCTCCAGGCGCTCGAGGCTGATGGCGGCCAAGCGGTTCTCCCTCCGCCCGCTGATTACCCGCTCGACGGACTCTGACACCAGGACATCCGCCTGGCGCAGCTGGCGCTTGAAGACCCGGTCTGACTTGATAGGGAGGGCGTTCCAGCGGTCGCGCAGCGGCATGCTGTGGGCGATATGGTCCATCACATGGCTGGTCCGCACGCACAGCACGTCCTCGCCGGCCTCATAGCAGAATTTGTAGGGGTGCTTGTAGTTCCCGGCGGAAATCTCGCTGAGCAGGATCTCCATAATCCACACCCACGGCTCCCGGTCGGCATTTGTCTCCGCAATGTGCCCGTTCATCTCTGACAGCACGTCAGTGATGAAGTCGCCTTGATCCCGGTCCACCTCCGCGAACTCGCACAGCAAGCGCCAGGCCGTCAACACGGCCGCATAATTGCCGGCCATACGCTGGGCCCCTTCATCGCGCGGCGACGCCATAGACCGCTCCAGGCAATACTGGCGGGCCTTTTCATAGAGACCCAGCACCTGTGACCGACTGCACTGCGCGAGAAACTGCAGCCACTCCGCGACGGGAAACCTGGGCAGGTCCTCGGGCATCATCGGACCCTTGCGCCCGGTTAGCTCGGTTCGGACCACCTTGCCGAACAGCGAGCGCACCGGGACATCCTCGCCGGCCAACAACACGGGTGCCGCCAGCAGGTATTCGGTCATGTCAGAGCCCCGGCGCGTTATCGTGTGCTGATAGCTCTCCTGCAACAGGCTGACTGCCTTGTCGATCACATCCTGGCGCCGGGCGGAAATCTCCTCCCACCCAACCGGGTGGGAGGTGTGCGCGATGGAAGTCAACAACCGGTATTCCGTCTGCAGGCTCTGGCCGGAGAACATGGTAAAGGCGATGGTCCGTTCCAGGCGCTTGATCAGCGTTGACTTGCCCATGCCCTTGTCGGCCTGCATGATCAAGTGCGGCCAGAAGCCCAGGAAGGCCTTCAAGTGGCCACCCAAGGCCCACACCAGGGCCAGACTCGCGGCATTGGACCGGAACGTCGCCTGATAGGCCTCGATGACACGGCGGGCGTCGGCCTGGCTGCCTGACGGGAACGTCAGATTATGGTAGGGGCACTGTTTCTCCGGATCGGTGAAATAGCAGTCCGGCCCCTCGTTGACCACCGGCCTGCCGTCCCTCCAGGCCAGCCCGACGAAGTTCACCGCCTCCCGGGCGCCGAGGTCGGCGCCGCGCTCCAGGATATTGACCATGCGCAGAAACGCCGTGCGATTGAATATGGGACCGAACTTCTGCCACTGGTCCAGGTTATGCAGGCGGTCGTCCTCGAACACCCTGCGGATCAGCCGATTGCCATGGCGCGGTGCCTGGACGGAGACCGCGAACAACGTCCGGGGCTGAATGTCGGCCTCGCCTGTCATCGTGCTCGAGGCGCTGGCAATGGTCACGCGGGACACGCCGGCAACCCGGAATCCGCACAGATCGCCGAACTCCAGCTTCTCCTGCCCCTCGTCATCCTCCATGCGCTTGGTGACGAAGGTCGTGAAATCTTCCTTCGCGCGGTACCGCCAATACTGGGCGTAGTCATGGCTGGGCAGGAACACCCGCGGCTTGCCCTTGCCCTTGTCATCCCCGCGCACACCCGGGATCACATAGGGGTCCAGCCGCATCAACAGGCGGCGCAGCTCATTCGGCCCGACATCCTGCAGGATGTCGTTCACATCGTTCCAGTCCCAGTCGCCTTGGTCCACCAGGTGGGCGGCGATATTCTGCGCCGTGAGCCGCTCGTGCAGCCGCCAGGCGGCCGCCGCACCGGGGCACAGGCCGGTACGCTCGTCCGGCTCGTCGTTGTCCAGGCACAGCACCACCCGTTTGTCCTGCAGGAACCGCACGTCCAGGGTCTCCGCGTTACCCGTCCCACGCAGGGCGACAGTGGCCGCGCCCTTGATACCGCAGGTCTCGATGGAGAGGGCGTTGATGGGGGATTCCACCACATAGACCGTGTGCGCCCGAGCCAACTGGTGCGGATCCGAGAACCAGGGGTGGCGCTGCTTCTCGCCCTGAGTCTGGGTCTTCACCCCGCCATTGAGATCCGGGTCCACATAGCGCATGTCCACGGCCGCCACGTGCCCGGGATTCAAGGTGCGGACGATGAACGCCGCCGCCGGGCCACCGTGCCCAGGCTCCCCCGCCGGAATCTTGTCGCTGTGCCAGGTGTTGAAGCCCAGCGCGCGCCTCGAGATGGCCTGGCGGATTACGGCCTCGGCGATGCCCCGGCCGGCGAGATAATCGATCACCTGCTCCGCCGCATCCAGGCAACGGTCCGCGATGAACTCGGCCCGGGTTTTCTGGCGCGGCGCAGGCGCATCGCGTCGGTCCATGGGGATGTGATACATCTCATGCAGGCGCCGGATTGCCGTCGCCGCATCGCAGCCGTCCACATACATCACCAGGTCGACGCACGACCCGCCCTCACCCGTCGAGTGATCCTTCCAGCGGGTGCCATTGCGGTAGATAGAGAGAGAAGGGGACTTGTCCTCGTGATGCGGACTGCGATAGTTCCCCCGGCCGCCGGGGCGCTCCAGCCCGAGCTTCTCTGCCAGCTCGTGGAGGTCGATTTGTTGTTTGAGTTCTTCTATCGACGCCATCAGGTCAGGTTCGCCGTGACGTGAGTTGCCGCTCCAGTTCGTCCGGATCAAAATCCCTGCCCATGCGAAGCGCCTGTTGGAAGAACCGCCTCTCAGCCGCCATAACTGCGCACTTGAAACGAAAGGCGTCCTGGTCCATGGCCTTGAGCAACCTCAATGCCGCCCCATAGCTGTGCGCCATGTTCTGTCGCAGGATGGATGATGGATCATTCATCCACCTGGATCTCCTCAAATCCCCTGCAATTCTCAGCCGTTGTGGGCGGACCAACTTTTTCAAACATCGCCCATGCCTGATGTTTAGATGGTACCGTTCCGCTGTCTGGATGCCTTTTGCACTGTTGTGAGAATGGGCACTCATCATCACCACACATCGCTATGTCCGGCATCATTTCGCCCTCAGTAGTAACTCACACTGGGATCCTGGGACATGTTCGATAATATCTATCTCATCCAGCTCACCACTTGGCGTCGTACGCCAAATATTGCGCAGTCTGGCGGGGGATATATGGATATAACCTCCATAATAGCGATGATGCTCTTTCCGCCATTTCCCCTTGGCATGGACTTCGGCGAGGACGCAGACGATATGCAGATGAGCCGGATCATCCCGAGTCAATGGGCAGTGTTCATCACAGTTGCGCTCGTGGGCGCAAGGCTTGCCGTCGCAGTCGATCTGGGTGAGGTAATCCGGACACCTGCAATCGCTGACGACCTCGATGACGACCATAGGCCGCTGGTCGTAGCTGGTCCGCACGATGTCACCGGCCTGAATCATGCCTAGACCTCCTCAGGCCCGCTGACCGGGGCCATCGCAGGCGGGCCAAGATCCGCTTCGACCGTCCTGATCCCACGCTCGTACCATCCGCCGTAGCCGAGGCAGATATCGCACATCACGTTGGGCTCCGGGTCCGCGCAGCAGCAGACATCCTCGCCACAATCGTGGTGCCAGGCTTCGCCACCGCATTTCCAGCAATCGATCCATTCATCCAGATCATTCATCAACCCATACCTCTGCATTGAACGTCCGTATCAGGGCCTGCACCTCTTCTGATTGCAGCAGCGACGCGAGCGCCGGCCTGTCTTTCTTGATCCGCTCCCAAGCCGCCCGCTTTTCCGCCGGAGGCAAGCGGCTGAGATTGACCTGCCGCCGAGCCTGGCGAGATAAGGGCCGTGCCATCCTTTATTTCCAACGCCGCACCAGTGCGTGATTCAGCAGGGCCAGCGGCACGCTTACCGGCCAGATCAACATGGCGAACAGCACAGTGCTGGTGTAGTGTCCGAAGATGGCAGTGATGCTGTCGGTATAAGATTCCTCCGCCCAGGAGCAAAGCAGCATCCCTACCAGAAAATAGAAAATGCCGATCCATATCCAGACAATGGCAACGAGTGGATCGGTATCAGTGATCAAATCGATTGTCATAGTCGTTCCTCCTCTCTCACATTGGCCGCCAGACAATGCTCATGACGCCTCCTCCATCGCCTGCTCATAGGCATCCCGGTCCGGCAGCGTGTAGACCATGGTCGTCTTGATATCACGGTGCAGCAGCGCACGTTGCACGATCGCCCGCGGGTCCCCGGCCGTACTCTGGGTCATCAGGCGCTTGGCCAGCGTGTGGCGCCACCAGTGGGGCGACGCAGTGCGTTCCAGCCCGGCCTCGCGGCACCACAGGGCCATGCGTGCTTGGAAGCTGCGCCGGCTCATGGGCCGGTGATTGCGGCTCATCACCAGCGCGCCGTCCGGCTGCTCCGGATAGCCCATCTCCCGGCGCACCGCCAGCAGGGCCTTCAGGGCCCGCCGGCCGGGCTTGGGTACATAGATCCTGCCGCCATAGCGGCCCTTGTGGATCTCCGGCTCGATCGTCAGATACTCCGTCCTCAACGCCTCACGGGCGTGGTACACCGTCAGTCCGCACAGCGTCACCAGCCGGATCCCCGTGTGGCGCAACAGGCGCATCCAGGCATGATCCCGGCGTGCCAGCACATCATCGACACGCGCCACGGTGCGCAGCAGCCGGCGCTCCTCTGACACCGTCAGATAGCGCTCGAAGACCTTCCGTTCGTAAGTCATGGCGTTACCTCCTTATGGTGTGCCTCAAAAAAAGGCCCCGCCCCCGGCGGGGGAGGGAAGGAACCCGGGTGGG
>JALTPW010000979.1 GCA_026999335.1 Chromatiales bacterium | reverse complement strand
GCAACACTGGATTTTCTTTCCTCAACCCAAGGATGAGGTGCATGACAATATATTTCGTGATACTCGCATAGATTGCGAATTGCATCTCCAATGGTTGCGCTGTTGGCTGCCATGGAGAAAAAAATATGCCCCCTTACACCATTCGCCATACTCACACCAGTATGAAGACCTAAATTGTCATCCTCAACAAGTTCAAGGGCACTCCGCCATACTTTACACACAGAATGATGAAAGCTCTCATCACTGGAATGTAAAAAACCAACTGCTTCTATAAAATCAGCACGATCAATCCCAACTAATGGAAGATATTCGCCAAAAATCTGAACTGCTCTACTTACATGAATAGCCGTCACCACGTCGCCATGTCCTTTTGCTTAGTAAACAGGTTCTATTATTTATACTACGAGGAATTTTACGCAATCCATCACGCGATAAAACTTCGTGAATCATCAAGTTTATATCATCCTGAATCAAGAGCAGCACCATTATTAGGCTTTATACTGGCTAAACATATCAAGCACATTGGCCATGATGCAATGAAAAATCCACTAAGCACCATAATTCGCGAATTGTCAAGTTTATATCATCTTGAATCAAGAGTAGCACCGTTATTAGGCTTTATACTGCTTGCCATATCAAACAGAGGTAGTTCCGGTTGTCTGAACAGCCCGATAAGTGGATTTTCTGCTCGATCAAGGCATGGCATGCCTAGTCACGAGAAGAAAAAACATGAGCAGACGACCCCGTCGGAATCACTCACCAAAATTCAAAGCCAAAGTGGCATAGAAGCTGCCAAAAGCGAATACACGCTGGTTGAGCAGGCCAAGCGCCATGATGCGCATCCAAACCAAATTACCCAATGGAAAATTCAACTATTGGAAATAACATCTGACCAAATTACCCAATGGAAAGTTCAACTATTGGAAATAATATCTGAGTTTTTTAGTTGGTCTTCAGCAACCACTTCGCCTTCGGTTGACGTGAAATCATTACACGCCAAAATTGGTAGCTTGATACTGGAAAATTATTTTTTAAAAGGTGCGCTCACCAAAGCGGGTTCGCTGAGCACAAAGCTGATGATCGACCGCAGCCACACACTGTCTCTGACCCGCCAGACCAAGGCGTTGACCATCAGTCGAGGCAGCATGTATTACCAGCCTCGGCCGATTAGTAAAAGCGACCAGGCATTGATGAAATTCATCGATCGCCTGCACCTGAGCTACCCGTTTTCCGCTAGCCAGATGTTGCGCAACTTGCTGGCCTTGAGAGGCGTCAAGGTTGGCCGTCATCACATGCGCGCGCTGATGCGGCATATAAGTATTGAGGCGCTGTATCGCAAGCTCAACACCAGCAAGAAAAATCCGGCGTATCGCATCTACCTCTACTTGCTGAGGCATTTAAACGCAGAGCAACCGAATCAGGTATGGGCAATGGACATCATCTACATTCCCATGGTGCGCGGCTTTGTTTACCATGCCGTTGTCGTCGACTGGCACACACATCACGTACTGTCGCTGAAGACAAACAACATTCGTACCAGCATGGACGGCAAAATCTGCTGGCGTGACAATGTTTTGTCAAACGGCTGTGGCGAAGCATCAAATACCAAGAGGTGTATCTCAATGCAATGAGTCTGTCTCAGAGGTATGAGTATCAATTAAGCGCTACCTGAGTTTCCATAACTCTAGCCGACCTCATTCCAATCTTGACCGGCAGACACCGAACCAAGTCTGTTTTAGCACATTGTCCTTACTCAGAGTAGCTCACTGTTCAGACAACCGGATCACCTCTAACACATTGGTTATAACACAATGAAAAATCTACTAAACACCATGACAGGCTGGGCATATGATCGGCCCTACTACAGTTTATTGCTTGTATTTGGAATAACTTTTTTTCTTGCGCTTGGGCTTGAAAAACTACAGACCGACTCCAGCAACGAAGGCCTGTTTCAAAAAAATGATCCTGTACTACAAAGTTATCAAAAATTTCAACGGGAATTTGGCCGTAACGACATCGTCGTCGCAGCAATAAGCTCAGATGAGGTATTTTCAGGCGAGTTCATGCGCAAGCTAAAGGCATTCCATTCAGACCTTGAAAACGCTGTACCCTGGTTGGATGACGTCACCAGTATCGTTAACGTTGACTGGATGGTCGCTTCTGAAGATGGTGGGTTAAGAGTGACAGAACTCGGTGATGAATGG
>JALTPW010000978.1 GCA_026999335.1 Chromatiales bacterium | reverse complement strand
ATGATTCCGCGCAGGCCGGCAGTGACTACCAGCCGGTCAGTGATACGCTGGTGATCCCGGCCAATGCCAGCACCGCCACGGTCACGGTCACCCTCCTCGGCGATACGGTGGTGGAGAGTGACGAGACCTTCAGGCTGCAACTGAGCAATCCCGTCAATGCCGAGCTGGCGGCCGCCGAGGCCAGCGGCACAATCATCAATGATGACCGGGCGCCGGCGACGCGGATCAGTGTCTCGTCCGCTTCCGCCAACGAGGGTGACAGCGGCACCAGTGAGCTGGTTTTCAATGTCACCCTGGATACGCCGGCCAGCGAAGAGGTGCGCGTGGACTACGCCACTGCCGATGATTCCGCGCAGGCCGGCAGTGACTACCAGCCGGTCAGTGATACGCTGGTGATCCCGGCCAATGCCAGCACCGCCACGGTCACGGTCACCCTCCTCGGCGATACGGTGGTGGAGAGTGACGAGACTTTCAGGCTGCAACTGAGCAATCCCGTCAATGCCGAGCTGGCGGCCGCCGAGGCCAGCGGCACGATCATCAATGATGATTTCGTGACCACCGGTTCGTGTGTTCATACGGGTAGCGGCGACGACTACCCGGTCGGCCCCGGGCAGGCCTATGCCGGTATTGGCGATGTCCCTTGGAGTAACCTCGGCCCGGGTGACACGGTGCGTATCCACTATCGCGCGGCGCCCTACCGGGAAAAGATCATCATCCGTACCGACGGCACGGAACAGGAGCCCATCCGGGTATGCGGCGTTGCCGGCTCCAATGGGGAACGGCCCATCCTCGACGGTGACGGCGCGCTGAACGACCCCGGCGATAGTGCAGCCTATGGCACCTATGCGCCGATGGAAGGGCTGGCGATGGTGATGCTGTACAACCGGGACTACGATCTCAAGGTGCACAACATCGTTATCGAAGGGCTGCATATCCGAAACGCCAAGAACACCTTCAGCTATACCCGCATGGACGGCAGCACGGACAGCTACGAAAGCGGCGCGGCCTGTATCCGCATCCAGGCGGGTGACAACATCGTCATCCGCGGCAACGAGCTGGAGAACTGCGGTAACGGTATCTTCACTATGTCACAGGGGTACAACGAGGCCCACCTGACCCGCAATCTGCTCATCGAGGGCAATGACCTGCGCAACCACGGGCAGGCAGGCAGCTACCGGGAGCACGGGATGTATATTCAGGCGATAGGGGTGGTATACCAGTACAACCGGTTTGGTTCAAATGCGCCGGGTTCCAGCGGGTCGACGCTAAAGGAGCGTGTGGCCGGTTCGGTGATCCGTTACAACTGGTTCGACAGTGGCAGTTCCCGCATGTTGGATCTGGTGGAGGTTGAGGATGCGGCGCCCTGGTATATCGTCGATGAATATCTTCGCGAACTGGGTTGCAGTGATGTCAACAATTGCCCGAGTATCGATGCCGGCCGCTTGCAGAAGGTTCAGGAAGCCGAAGCGGCGTACCGGAAGACCCATGTCTACGGCAATTTTTTTCGTCATGTCGGCAGCGAGACGGATGCCGGGAATATCGTTCACTATGGCAGCGACAACGACCCGGCGCTGTCCCGCGAAGGAACACTGTATTTCTACAACAATACCGTTTCCATCCAGGAGGATCGGGATGACTCCTGGCGGTTCCGCCTGTTCTACCTGGGTAACCGGAATGCCACGACACCCTCACAGGAGGTGGTGGAGATGTTCAACAACATCGTTTATTTCACAGGGGAGAATACCAATACGCCGGCCTACTTCTGCTTCAGTGACACCAACAGAGGTAGCGTAAATTTCGGCGTGAACTGGATCACGGATGCATGGAAGGATTCCGGCATCGTAGATAACTGCTACTACGGAGATGCGACAGCCGTCCCGACGCTGAATGGCGCGGACAATCTGCTGGACACCGCCGGTGCGCCTGAGCCCATCGACCAGCAGACGTTGGCGCCAAGGGATACCCCGCTGGTGCAGGGAACCGCACAGGCCATCCCCGCCGGGCTTCCCGGGGTGGTTCGGCAATACGTGCGGCACCAGCAGGGTGCGCCACGTAACGCCGTCAATGACCTGGGGGCAATGGAATAACCGGGCTCGGGCAAAGGCGTGAACCCTCGGATTCAAGGTGAAGACACCCAGGACGCAAAACTAAACTACCACCTACTGAAGTCGGTGGGTTAGCGCATTCGGTGCTGATGGCTAACGTCATCAGCGCGCATGCGCCAAAACATGAAAATCAACGTCACCGTCTAAAGACGGTGGTTTTGACCCAGTGAATGGAAAATAAAGAAACACATGATTCACAAGGCAAGTTTTCGTCGGGTGGGCAAGACCCACCCGGCGGGATTCTTTCACCACCAAAGACAGTAACAGATGAATATCACACGCCTCGACACCCGCAGCGACGATTTCTGGTCCCACCTGGAGCAAATGCTCGCCTGGGAGGGTGTTTCCGACGATGCCGTCAATGACATCGTCAAGGAGATCATCCAGGCCATCCGTGAGCGCGGTGACGCTGCGCTGGTGGAATACACCAATCGCTTCGACCGCATGTCGGTGGGCGGCATGGCCGAGCTGGAGATTGGTGGTGAGCGCCTGCAAGCGGCCCTGAACGGCCTGCCGTTGGCCCAGCGCGAAGCCCTGGAGCTGGCTGCCGGACGGGTGCGCCGCTACCATGAGCGGCAGCGCCAGGAGAGCTGGAGTTACCGCGAGGACGATGGCACCGTGCTGGGCCAGCAGGTGACGCCGTTGGATCGCGTCGGCCTGTATGTGCCCGGCGGCAAGGCGGCCTATCCTTCTTCGGTGCTGATGACCGCCATCCCCGCCAGGGTGGCCGGGGTCGAAGAATTGATCATGGTGGCGCCGACACCGGACGGTGAAGTGAATCCGCTGGTGCTGGCCGCCGCCGCCGTGGGTGGCGTGGATCGCGTGTTCGCCGTTGGCGGGGCGCAAGCAGTCGCTGCCCTGGCCTATGGCACCGAGACGGTGCCGCAGGTGGACAAGGTGGTCGGTCCCGGCAATATCTATGTCGCCACCGCCAAGCGCTACGTGTTTGGCAGTGTGGGTATCGACATGATCGCCGGGCCATCGGAGATTCTGGTGATCTGCGATGGCGACACCGACCCCGACTGGATCGCCATGGATCTGTTTTCCCAGGCCGAACACGACGAGGACGCCCAATCGATTCTGCTTTCTCCTGACGCTGATTTCATCGAACGTGTCGCCAACAGCATCGAAAAACTGCTGCCGACCATGGATCGTGAGGAAATCATCCGCAAGTCGTTGGGTGATCGTGGCGCCCTGATCCGGGTGCGTGACATGGATGAGGCCATCGAGGTGGCCAATTTCATCGCCCCCGAACATCTGGAGCTGTCGGTGGAGGATCCCGAGCCCCTGGTGCCGCGCATCAAGCACGCTGGCGCGATCTTCATGGGTCGCTATACTTCCGAGGCTTTGGGCGACTACTGCGCCGGCCCTAATCATGTGCTGCCGACGTCGCGCACGGCGCGCTTCTCATCGCCACTGGGGGTGTATGATTTCCAGAAGCGCTCCAGCCTGATCTTCTGCTCCGCCGACGGTGCTTCCGAGCTGGGCAAGACTGCCTCCACCCTGGCGCGTGGCGAGGGTCTCGATGCCCATGCGCGCTCGGCGGAGTACCGGATCAAGTGAATAAAGCTTGGTAGGGTGGGCAGGCTTTCCATGCCCACGAGAAATGTGAATCAACCGCGTGGGCACACAAAACGTGCCCACCCTACCAGGCTTTGCGTAGATAACACCATGCCCGACAAGATCACCCACTGGATCCGCCCCGGGATCCGCGCCCTGTCTGCTTACCATGTGCCGGATCCGGGCGAGTGCATTAAGCTGGACGCCATGGAAAATCCCTATACCTGGCCCGAAGAGATGGTCGACGCCTGGCTGCAACGCCTGCGCGGTGCGGCGCTGAATCGCTATCCCGACCCCGCCGCGCGCGTGCTCGCAGGTCGTCTGCGCGAGGCCATGGCGGTACCCACAGGACAGGCGTTGATGCTGGGCAATGGCTCCGACGAGATCATCCAGATCATTGTCCAGACTCTGGCCGGTTCCGGTCGTGTGATCATGGCTCCGGAGCCCAGCTTCGTCATGTACCGCATGATTGCCGCCTTCTGCCGCATGGAATACGTTGGCGTGCCGTTGTGTGAGGATTTCGGCCTCGACCTTGATGCCATGCTCGCCGCCATTGCCGAGCACCGGCCGGCGGTGATTTTCCTCGCCTATCCCAATAACCCCACCGGCAACCTGTTCGACGCCGACGACATCGGCGTTATTCTCGATGCCGCCCCCGGTCTGGTGGTGGTGGACGAGGCCTATCACGCCTTCGCCGATGCCAGCTTCATGCCACGCCTGGGTGAAGCCGACAATCTGTTGGTGATGCGCACCGTGTCGAAAATGGGCCTGGCCGGTCTGCGCCTGGGTTTGTTGGCCGGCCCAAGCGCCTGGCTGGATGAGTTTGACAAGGTGCGTCTGCCCTATAATATTAATGTGTTGACGCAAGTGAGCGCTGACTTCGCGCTGGAAAACATTGACGTGCTGGAGGCGCAGACCACGCAGATCACCCGGGATCGCGAGACCCTGTGGCAGGCGCTGGCGGCGATGCCGGGCATCACCCCTTTTCCCAGTCGTGCCAATTTCATTCTGTTCCGCGTGGCGGGTGACGCCGACACCGTATTCGCCGCGCTGAAGGCGGACGGTGTGCTGATCAAGAATCTCAACCCCGCCGGTGGTTCGCTGGCCGCCTGTCTGCGTGTCAGCGTGGGCCGCCCCGAGGAAAACCGTACATTTTTGCAAGCCCTTCATTCAGCTATCGCTTGACGTTATGCTTGCCCGTTCCACCGCAGGAGACAACCCATGGCTGACCGCAAGGCCACAGTAAAGCGCGATACGCTGGAGACGCAGATCAGCGTCAGTGTCAATCTCGATGGTACCGGCGCCTCCAGACTGGATACCGGTGTGCCCTTTTTCGATCACATGCTGGATCAGGTGGCGCGCCACGGTCTCATCGATCTCGATATCCAGGCCAGGGGCGATCTCGATATCGATGCCCACCACACGGTGGAAGACGTCGGCATCACCTTCGGCCAGGCCATCGCCCAGGCGTTGGGTGACAAGAAGGGCATCACCCGTTACGGCCATGCCTATGTGCCGCTGGACGAGGCCCTGTCGCGCGTGGTGATCGATTTCTCCGGGCGGCCGGGACTGGAAAATCGCGTCGTGTTTCCGCGCGAGCGCGTTGGTGAATTCGACCTGGAGCTGGTGCACGAATTTTTTCAGGGCTTCGTCAACCACGCCAAGGTCAGTTTGCACCTCGACAACCTGCAGGGCCGTAACGCGCACCATATTGCCGAGACCCTGTTCAAGGCCTTTGGCCGCGCCTTGCGCATGGCCATGATGCGCGACCCGCGTCTGGGGGACATCCTGCCGTCGACCAAAGGCGCGTTGTAGGCGATGAATACCGTTGCAGTCATTGATTACGGCATGGGCAACCTGCATTCGGTGGCCAAGGCGTTGGAACATGTGCCGGGTGGTCATCGGGTATTGGTGACTTCGGATGCCGCCGAGATCGGTGCGGCCGACCGCGTGGTGTTGCCCGGCGTCGGCGCTATGCGTGATTGTATGGCCGAGCTGAAAAAGCGAGGCCTGGACGCAGTGGTCAGGCAAGTGGTGGCCGACCGGCGGCCCTTACTGGGTGTGTGTGTCGGCATGCAGGCCCTGCTACAGCGCAGCGCGGAAAACGACGGCATCGAGTGTCTGGGAGTATTCGAGGGTACGGTGGAAGCGTTTCCCGGCGACCTGAGTGACGCTATTAGCGGTGCGCGCCTGAAAGTACCGCACATGGGCTGGAATCAGGTCACACAGACCTTGCCGCACCCCCTGTGGGCAAACATTCCGCAGGACGCGCGGTTTTATTTCGTGCACAGTTACTACGTCCAGCCCGCCGGCCCGGAACCCATCGCCGCCTCCACGGTGTACGGGTTTCCGTTTGCCTCGGTGCTGGCCAGGGACACGGTGTTTGCGGTGCAGTTCCACCCGGAAAAAAGCCAGCACGACGGTCTGCAGCTGTACGCCAATTTTGTTAGCTGGAATGGACAATTGTAGGCCGGTTTTAGGTAGGAGCGGGCCATGCCCGCGATGGGTGCTGAAAATCTGTATCGCGGGCATGGCCCGCTCCTACGGACAAAGCTGATAAATAAACACGAGTCACGAGGAAATAGCGCATGCTCCTGATCCCCGCCATCGACCTCAAGGACGGCAAATGTGTCCGTCTCAAGCAGGGCCGCATGGAAGACGATACGGTCTTCTCCGACGATCCCGTCGCCATGGCGCGCCGTTGGGTGGAAGCCGGCGCGCGCCGCCTGCATCTGGTAGATCTCAACGGCGCCTTCGAGGGCAGGCCGATGAATGCCGAGGTGGTGCACGAGATCGTCGAGGCCTTTCCCGACGTGCCGGTACAGATCGGTGGCGGCATCCGTGACGAAGAGACGGCGGCGACTTATCTGGATGCCGGCGTTGCCTACGTCATCATCGGCACCCGCGCGGTAAAAGCGCCGCACTTCGTCTCCGACCTGTGTCTGAGCTTTCCCGGCCATGTCATCGTTGGTCTCGATGCCAAGGACGGCAAAGTGGCCATCGACGGCTGGTCCAAGCTGTCCCAGCATGATGTCATCGACCTGGCCCAACATTTTGAGCAGGACGGGGTCGAAGCGATTATCTATACCGACATCTCCCGCGACGGTATGATGAATGGCGTCAACGTAGAGGCCACGGCGAAACTGGCACAGGCTATACACATCCCGGTCATCGCCTCCGGCGGTATTACCAACCTCGA
>JALTPW010000977.1 GCA_026999335.1 Chromatiales bacterium | reverse complement strand
CGGAAAAAGACCCACTGCCGGCACCGGCAACCAGCGCCCCCAGCCGCGTACTCTTCCACGGCACGATGTAAAGCACCTTGGGCAGTTCACGCGAGCCCTTGATGGCCGTGGCATCCATGTCCAACCGGTCTTCAGCGATGACCGAGGAGCCCAGCAACAGGGCACTGATCAACAGAACGGCAAATCGCATCATTTCTTTACCCCGCTACGCCGGCTCAGATCGACAATCCACTTCGCCACCTGCTTGTCCTCGCCATTGCTCAGCTTCTGGTATTTTTCGTATTGCGCCAGCGCCTGCTTGAGTTTGCCCATGTAGAGTTCCAGCAGGATGCCATAGTTACGATGCGCATAGGCGTACTTCGGGTCGGCCTTGATGGCCCGCTGGTAAAACCCGGCGGCCTCTTTGAATTGCCCCTTGTCACGGTTGATCACACCGAGATAGTCGAGACTGACGGCATTTTTCGGCTTGATTTCCACCGCCCGTAAAAAAGCAGCCTCGGCCTTGTCTCGTTTGCCGGCACGAAAATAGATGATACCGAGATTGGCATGCGGGCCGGAGAACTGCGGAAAGTCCTGCGTCATCGTCAACAGGATCTTTTCGGCCTGGGCATCCTTGCCATTCGCCATCGCCTGCAGCGCAGCATCAAAGGCTGCACTGGCTGCCGGATCCACGGCAAGCACGGCACTTTCTGCGCTCTTTTCCTCAACCTCTTGCGGCCCGGTCAGCGCACAACCCGTAAACAGCCCGGCGACTATCAACGCCAGCAACAAACTCATCCATTTCCGTCCAGGCACAAACAGCCCTCCAGCAGTAACAGTCAATAGATTTCCCCACTCATTGGCTCACTCTTTTCCACCTTCGCATAACGGAAAGGGCTTAACTCCTTGAGCCTGTTAAAACTTTTCTGCACCCACTCATCATAGGCACCGTCGGCAATACGTTCGACATTGGATTCGTGGATGGTAATGGACTTCTCCTCAAACGGGTAGGCCTGCTCCTCGAGGAGAATGTCGTATTGTTCCAGCTCCTCCTCACTCAGCCCGGCCGGACGTTGCGAACCCATCAGCGCAGTCCCGAAGTCGGCATAAATCTCCGCCAGTATATAAACGGAAGCGGTGGTCACTCCGGCAACACCATAGTTGGCCGTCGCGGTAAAGGTGTCCACCGCCAGCTGCATCTTCTCTTTCTTGCGCTTCAGGCTTTGCTGTAGTGGCTCCTCCAATTTGATACGCTGATAGGCTTCCAGTGTCGGTTGCGCCAGCTCAAAGGCCGCCTTGGCCGCCAAATAGCGCATACGCTGCGTACTTTCCCCGCCCGCCGCCTTTTCCTGGCGAACGATCTCTTCCTGCCAAAAACGTTTCGCAGCGACATTTCCGGCATCACCATAAATAGTCACCAGTATCTGGCGTACCTCCATCGCCTGCTCCAGCGGCCGCGGATACTCGTCGACATAGCGCTCGTAGCTGGCCAGCACCTTGGCCATATCAGCGGCTTTTTCATACAACTCAATAGACTGCCAGAGTGCCTCACGGCGTAGCTCCGGGTCGTCCAGCAGGCCGATGTAGCGCTCCAGTTCCTCGGCCGCTCTGGACGACTGGCCGGTCTTTTGATACGCCAGGATCAGGTTCTGTGACACCTTGGGCAGCAGTTTGCTGGCCGGATTCAGATCACGGAAATTCCCCAACGCCTCGATGGCGGCATACCATTCCTCACTACTCAGCAGGCTGGCGGCAATATCGAATTCAGCGGCCTCGGCAACGGCCGAGTTCGCATCGACGCGTGAAAACTGGGCGATCGCACCCTGCACATTACCCTTCGCCTGCATCAGCTCACCCTGCTTGTACACCGCAGCAGCCAGCCCTTCTTTCAGCAGTTTGCGCGAAACCGTATCTTCTGCCGATGTCAGGCTGAGCGCGACCTTATAGGCCACCTCCGCACGTGAATAATCCCCTTTTTCAAACTCCGCGCGGGCAATGATCTTCCATGCCGTGCGCCGGGTCTCGGGTGATGTCTCGGTGGACAATTCAAGAATCTGTCGCGCGGCCACTGCGGCCTGGCCATATTTTTTCAGCGCGAACATATTTTCCGCAGCCTTGGTCAATACACTGGCGGCGCGCGAATCGTCGGGAAAAGTCTTGCCGAAGCGCATAGCACTACCCACCGCCATACGGCTCCAGGTTTCCTTTTCTTTTCCCGTCAGCTGTTTTTCACGTTCGGTGTAAGCCAATAACGAGGCATAACCGGCCTCGGCGTCTCTGCCGAAGCGGATATATTGATAGGCGGTTTTTTCAAATTCCTTGGCCGCCGCCGCAAACTGCCCGGCCTCAAACAACAGTTCGCCATACAGGAAGTTCAGCTCCTTCGCCTTGGGGCTCTTGGCAAACCATTTCAGGTGCTGCTTGTACCAGAGGAAAGCACGCTGATAATCCATCGGCTTCTTGCTTTTCTGTGCCTGCGCGTGCAAGTGGCGCGCCACGTCTTCTGAATTGCGGCGCAACAGGGGACGCAGACGCGCCAACACCGTTTCTTCCTGATCCAGATGTCGGCGCCAAAAATTGCCGTTGACCCGATAACGGCGCACGAATTCCTGCTTGGCCTTGATCATCAACTGGGAATAGCCGGCATCGGCATAGGCCTTCATGGCCTTCAGGTCAAACTCAAAGGCCTGTTCATGCATGGGAAAGTCACGCACAAAGGCAATGTAGCTCGCTGCCGCATCCTGCACCCGATCCTGGGCGAGATAGAAGTCACCCATGGCCTGATAAAGGCGCATTTCATAATCACGCTGGCCGTAATCCTCGAAATAGGCCTTGATGCCCTGTGTGCCATTCAACTCCTTAAAACTGAGAATGACCACGCGGAAAATATCGCTCAGTAATTCCCTGTCACCACGACTAAGATGACTCTCGTCATTGACGATACGGCCATCCGCCTGCCGCAGCTTGTGGTCAATAAGGGCAATAAAAGAGTCCAGCGCACGCTTGTAATGCTCTTGCTTGAAGGCGGACCAGCCACGCTTGGAGAGCGATTTTTCGTAATAACGGGACTGCGGCCCCACCTTCAGCACCTGGCCATAATCAAATTCCGCCTGCTTGAATTGGCGCATGTCGAACAGCAGCTCGGCACGGCGGAAGTGCAACTCATCCCGGTTTTCCGCCTCCGGTCGCAGATCGAGCAGGGCCTGCAGGGTATCCAGCGCCTCCTGATGGCTACCCGCCTGCTCATAGGCTTTGGACAGCTGATACAGCAGGATGGGCTCCTGAGAACCACCGCGTGCGATGATCAAGGCATCCCCGTAGAGCTTGATGGCGCCACGATAAGTCACCGCCTTCAGGGTGTCGATATCGGCACCCTCACCTTCGGTCATGCGGTCGAGCACTTCCACCTGACGTTGGAAACGCTCATCGCTGCGTTCCATTTCCAGATCTGCCAAACGCCGCATGGCCTCGATTTTTTGTTCTTTTTCCGAGGAATTGGCGGCAAACTCCCAGTAGTTATCCATGGCCTTGTCGCGCGCACCAAGGATGGCGGCATCATCCTCGATCTGGATATCCAACTCACCAAGATCGCCCAGCGTTTCCTCGGTGCTGACGCAGGCCGATAGCAACAGCAATACCCCGAGGGACAGGTAACGATACAGACGCATATGGGCACCTCTAATCGCTGCTTGCGGTCTCTGGCCTACAGGCGGGTTCGCCATCAAGGCGCAACGTTGCAGGCAGGTTGGCTGTCAAAAAGTTGCACCACCAAAAAGTAGGTGCCCTGAGGCGACAGTAGGCGACACCAAGGGCAAACCCGCCTGTAGGCCCCGAAGGGCACTGCCTGCGAAGGGCTGTCTCGGCATTGGTTTGTTTGTGAAGGATAACCAGCCTTCACCTGCGCAAGCCGCCTTGCGACAACCCTTGGCAGGTTGCGCAGAGGCCACAAACAACGATTAAAGGCGCCCATTACTTGCCACCCCAGCGCTTGGCGGCATAATCATAGATCTGCGCAATGGAAAACCGCGTCTCGTCGGTATAGGCCTGAATACGCTTACGACGCTGCGCCAGCTCCTGTAAGGCGAGGGACTGCATATGGGCCTGCAATTTACCGGACAATGTGGTCAAACGGGTCTCCAGGGTGGCGGCACGTGTCAGTAATGCTGCGCGGCTCGCGGGCGGAAGGCTGTCGTCCACCTTGACCTGTGACGTCCAGTCAGTGATTTTCTTCAATGACTGCTCCGTCCGCACGTAGCTCCTCAGCATTTCCTGAAATTCGTGGGTAGAGAACAGCTGCCACAGGTGGGAGGCGCCAGACGCCTTGGGCAGCGCCGGTAGCACCTCACGCTCAAGCACATCATCGCCACTGAAACCGGTGGCCAGGGTACGCACCATATCGCCGTTATTGACCTGTCCCTCGACCTTGCCGACACGCTCCAGCTCCAGCTCGAACACACTCAAGGCCTGCTGGTAATACTGTAATGCCTGTTTGTAGGCGTTCAACTTGCCGAAACCATAGGGCACCGCCAGCAGGGCATCCTGCACCAGCGGATCGGCGGAATCGCGTTTGCTCAGTTTTAGCCACGGCACCAGTGCCTTCTTGTATTCTTCCTGTGCGGCCCAGGCGCGCCCCAGCCCCATCAGGGCCGTATTCGACACCGGGCTGCTGAGCCGGCCTTTTTTGAAAAAGTCCGTCGCGGCGTCGATGTCACCCGCCTCCAGACGGTCATAGGCCAGAGTGAGATTGGCCTTGTCAGACAGGGTACGCAGGACAGGATCTTTTGTATTCTGTTTACTCAGGGACAGCAACAGCTCACGCGCCTCGTCCTCCCGCCCGCTGCGAAACAGAACCACGGCAAGATTGAAACGCCCATAGTCGACCCAATCCGAACGCTTTTTACGCCCTTCCAGCAGCGTCCGCAGACGTTGTTCCGCCTCGAACAGACGCCCGGAGCGCAGCAGCAACTCACCCTCCAGCAACAAACGCTCCTGCTGCGCAGTCCCGCTCAGTGGGCCGCGGATCCGCGCAAAGGCCGCCAACGCCGCCGCATCCTCACCGCGCCGGTAATGCAGACGCCCGAGCTGCAGCCAGGCCGCATCCGCCTGCTCACCGCCCGCCTCGCCCACACGCAGTAAAACCGCCTCCGCCGACAGATCCAATCCCTGCTGCAACAGCATGTCGCCCAGTAGCAGATCCGCCTGCCGCGCCTGATGATCCAGGAAACCCTGCTGACGCGCGGCTTGAAGACGGGTCATCGCACGCAGCGATTCACCCAGGCGGACATCGAAATGCACCGCACGGATCTGCGGATCGAGCAACGACGACGCGGTCGCAGGCAAGGCCAGCGACAGACCCGTTATCACCGCCACAACACACCACATCAGCAAACATGCGAGTGATCCATGCAGATGATATTGCCGGATCACTAGTGCCACTCCCGCAGAGAAAAGCGCGGAAAAGACTGCTCCTCACCCTGCGCCAACGCCAGCTCCACGACCCGCCGGGTCTCACCGCTGCGGAAGGCCCAGCGAACCTCACGCACCACCTCTTCTTCCTTCGCCTTGTGTGCCTTGCCGACCCAGCGGGCCACCAGCTCATGCCGGCCGGGTGGCAGGTGTTTCAGCAGCAGGCGATGCGCGCCGCCCGCAGCGAGGGCTTCGATCTCCGCCACGCTGTATTCATGAAAAACCGCGAAATCACCGTCGATCTTCACCTGTACCGCCTCCAGCTCGAAACGCTTATCCGGCAACAGGGAAACCAACACCAAGAGCTGATCCCGCGGCGGTGGTTGCCGGGCGATCTCCAGCGCCACCGCCAGTTCCTGCACTTCACCAAACAGCTGACCCGCCTCGTGCAACAGTTGTGTGGCAGCCAGCGCTGGCGTCGCGCCCCTCTCCTGCGCACAGAGCGAACCCGCCAACACCAGCAGACAGAGCGAAAAAACAGTTTGCCGTATCATTTGCATACTCAACTACAGATTTCCCGCGCAGGATACCCTATTTATCCCGCCTGGAGAAAAAGGTGATTTACCCGGTATAGCGCGAGGAAAGGCTTGATCACTAAGGGTTAACGACATTCCGATGAATATCATTAATCAATACATGGCGATAAACGCAGAATTACGACTTATAATCCCCGCCGCTCTGCTCTAAAATAGACCGCACCCACCATCGGCACTACCGCAGCCCTCCCGGCAATGGAACCAAACGCGACGCCACAGCGTTGAGCCGGAATAGCCCACACAGTCAGGATTACGACCCGATGTACCAGCCCCCCGAACACGGCGGCCCCGCGATCTATGCCTCACCCAAGGCCCCTCTCACTATCCCGGCTCACAAACCGCTCCCGGTAAAGACCCGTACCTATCTCGGCGCCGCCCTGATCATCATTCTGTTTCTCGCCCTCTCGGCGATCAATCTGAGTCTGGCAAAATTTTACTATCAGTCGCAGGGTGACAGCGACCTCATCCCCCAATTGCAGGCCAAGGCACAACGCATTGAAAGCCGCCTGAGTTACTTGCACGAACTTGTCCGGCACATCGCCCGGCAACCCACCACGCAGGATCTTCTCACCCTCAGCGACACCGACAGTGCGCAACACTGGGCTTTACAGATACGCCGCTTTCTCCCCCGGGCCAGCGGTGTAGCCCTGCTCGACGGCCACGGCAATATACTCGGTGACCCCATCAGCCAGCAGCTTGATCCGCTGTGCCTGTCGGATCTGGAGCAGTTGAGCCAGGGCAGCCACGTCAAGTCGCCGCCGGTACACCTGGGAATTCCACAGTTGGCCCACTTCGATCTCACCACCCCAGTGCTCGATGAGGCCGACAATCCCCTCGGCCTGCTCTTCGTCAGCTTCGACCTGGACAAGCTGCAGGCACTGCTGC
>JALTPW010000976.1 GCA_026999335.1 Chromatiales bacterium | reverse complement strand
CTCAAAGGTGAGCTTAGCTCACCATGTAAAAAGTGTGGAAGCTCGGATTGGGCTTTCCTATTAACCGTAAAGGAGGTGGAGCATGAAGAACAGGTTGAAGAAGCTCTGGAAAAGGCTGAACAGCTTGAGCTGTTCAAGGAAAAAGAAGAAGGGAGTTCTGATTCCACTGAGCAAAACGAAAAGAGAAGCGTATTCAGGTCAAGGAACCGTTCTGGTCAATCTTGAGTCTATAGAACTAATAGCGCTTGAAGAGGAAGGCAGGAGATACTTCATTGTCGTAAGAGCGAACGGAGTCAACTATTATGTTCCTCGGACGTATTCGGACTATAATGAGGCTCTTGAGCACATCGTTAAGAACTTTGTGCCGTTCTTTGTCTGAGGAGGCTTTAAATGAGCAAGGCATCTGTGAAGGGTCTTAAACGCAGAAAAACAAGACTGTTGCTGTTAAAGGATAGCCTTTCAGCAAAGAAGCTTTTATTTTGCGAGATTGCTGATACGGTCTACCTAACCAGAGTTAAGATGGACGAGCTAACTTTAATAATACGGGCAACTCCAGAAGTCCTCAAGAGAGCTGGACACAAAAATACTACAAAGGCAAGAAAACTCATAAAGGTGTTTGAACGTGCAGTGCGAGATTTAGACCTTGTAGAGGAGCTACTTGACGAAGTATTGCATGAGACCTCAAAGGCAGAGGTTTCTATTACAGAGCAAATTGAAGAAATTGAGTCAATGTTAAAGGAGGTTTAAGCATGGGCTGGGTGTCAGAGCCTAAAGTTCAGGGAGTCAAGGTTCTTGTTCTGGGCGATTATGGAACAGGCAAAAGTTATTTTGCCAGAAGTTTTCCAGAGCCTATATTCCTCTTAGACTTTGATAGAGGAGCTGTTGGTTATTTAGGTAGAAAGGTCTATGTTCCTGACTACTTTCAGGAAGATACTCAACCAGCACAACTCTTCGCTCAGCTTGAGAAAGACCTTGACCTGCTGATTGCAGGACAGCATCCAGAGGGGGAGTTCAGCACCGTAGTGCTGGACTCACTGACTACGCTAACGAAGTCTGCAATGGATTTAGCCCTCACCAAACGACCTATCCCACCAGACCAACCACCTGTCTGGAATGTGCATTATCCAATAGTCAAAGTCTATGTTGACAAGCTTCTTGACAGGCTTCGTAGGTTCAATGGATTCGTGGTAGCTATAGGTCATGTAGAGTATCAGCGGGATGATGTCACAGGAGAGATTCTCGCACTGCCAGCACTTACAGGAAAGCTCCAAGGCTACGTTCCTGCGATATTTGATGAGGTCTACTTCGCTGAAGTGGCTCAGACCAAAGACGGAAGACAATATCTAATGCATCTCGCTCCCAAAGCCTTCAAGAGAGCCAGAAGTAGACTAAAGTCTGTCTATCCAACAATTCCAGACACAATTCCGAATGACTGGAAATTCATAGAACAGCACCTTCAGCCTGTGAAGCAGGAGGCTGGAAATGTTTAACCGTTTAACACTCACAGAACGAATCCTCTCACACCTGAGTCTTCAAGAGGCATTTCAGAGAGACCTGTTAGGTTCAGATTGGCACAAGAACCTAACTCTTGGACAGGTTCATCTTGCAATCATCTCCGAACTCGGAGAACTTATAGACAGTTCAGGCTTCAAATGGTGGACTCCACAAAAACAAGATACCGAGAACATGGCTGTTGAACTCATAGACCTTCATCACTTCCTCCTAATCTACGCCCTTATAATAGATCTCGGACGAAAGTCCTCTGACTTCAGAGCCTGCTCAAGCTACCTTCAGGGAATCATTGAACACAAGTCCAGAACAAAGTCACTCAGCGACCTTGCCTGCTCCGTCGCCTGTCTACCACTAAAGAAGAGACCTCTTGAACCCATATTCCGAAGACTCCACGATTGCGGAGATAAACTCATTTCAGTCTGGCTCAGGGTCTGCAACTACAGTCTCAAGCAATTTGATCTCCTCTACAGAGCAAAGCTAAAGCTCAATTATGAGAGACAAGACAGAGGCTATTGGGGAGATCCCTCAGTGAAGTTCATTGAGGGCAAGGAGGATAATGAAGCAATCAAATTAATTCTGCATAAGTCTAAGAAATCTTAAAAGGAGGTGTGTAGCATGAGCTACGAGGAGCTGTTTCAGGACGTCAAGGGTGTGGAGGCTCAGCCTCCAATCATCCCGCAGGACGACTACAACGCAGT
>JALTPW010000975.1 GCA_026999335.1 Chromatiales bacterium | reverse complement strand
GTGCCCTACTGCCCTGCATTCACCTCATCGAACAGGCCCGCGCGGCGGGCAAGCCGGTATTGGTGGATCCCAAGCAGACCGACTTCGCCGCTTACCGTGGCGCCAGCCTGGTGACGCCCAATCTGGGCGAGTTCGAGGCCGCAGTGGGACATTGTGCCGACGAGGCCACCCTGGTGGCGCGTGGCGAGGCCTTGATGCAGGCCCATGATATCGCGGCCCTGCTGGTCACTCGCAGCGAGCAGGGCATGATCCTGTTGCAGCGCGGCGAGGCCCCGCTGCTGATCCCGGCACAGGCGCGCGAGGTGTATGACGTCACCGGCGCCGGTGACACGGTGATCGCCACCGTCGCTGCCGGCCTCGCCGCCGGGCTTGCTTTGCCCAACGCGGTGCGCCTGGCCAACATGGCTGCCGGCATCGTGGTGGGCAAGTTGGGCACCGCCACCGTGTCGGTGGACGAGCTGCGTCGCGCCCTGGCCGGCTTCGATGCCTCGCATCGTGGGGTGTTGGATGAGCCGGCCCTGCTGGCCATGGTCGCCGAGGCGCGTGCCCACGGCGAGAGCATTGTCATGACCAACGGTTGTTTCGACATCCTGCATGCCGGCCACGTGGCCTATCTGGAACAGGCCGCGCGCCTCGGCGACCGGCTCATCGTGGCGGTCAACGACGACGCCTCGGTAGCCCGTCTCAAGGGAGCCGAGCGGCCGGTGGTGCCGCTGGCGCAGCGCATGGCGGTACTCGCCGGTCTGTCGGTAGTGGATTGGGTGGTGCCGTTCGGCGAGGATACCCCCGAGCGGCTCATCTGCGCCGTGCGTCCGGACATTTTGGTGAAGGGCGGCGACTACCGGCCCGGGCAGGTGGCCGGCGGCGCCTGTGCCGGCGAGGTGCGTATCCTGCCCTTCCTCGACGGCCATTCCACCTCGCGCATCGTCGACACCATTCGCGGCGACGGCTGATATGGGGATGGATCTCGACCTGCTGTTGGCCATCAATCAAGGCTGGGCCAGCCCGGCGCTGGACACCTTTTTCGGCTGGATATCTCAAAAAAAGACCTTTTCCCTGCCGCTGCTGGTGCTGATCCTGTGGCTCCTGTGGCGCCGTGAGGGGCGTGCCGGGCTGCGCCTGTGGCTGTTGCTGATCGTCTGTGTGTTGCTGGGTGATGCCATCGGCAATGGCCTCAAGCATCTGTTCGGCCAGCTGCGCCCCTGTGCCGAGCTGCCGGAGCTGGTGCGTCTGGTGATGGAGCCCTTTCGTGTCGGCTGTGCCTTCAAGCCCACCGGCATGCCGTCCAATCATGCCCTCAACTTTTTCCTCACTGCGGCCTTTCTCGGCGGCGTCCTGCGTTCCTGGCGCTGGGGGCTGACGCTGGGTGTGATCGCCCTGCTGGTGGCCCTGTCGCGAGTCTATCTCGGTGTGCATTTTCCCAGCCAAGTGTTGGCAGGGAGCGGTTTCGGCCTGTTGCTGGGCGCGTTGGCGGCCTGGACGGTACGCATGGCGCCGATCCTGCGGCGTTGGGTATGGGGGGGTGAAAAAACGTGAACGGCGTCACGAAATAGTCTGTTTTTTGCGCCGATAGCCGTGAGTAATTGCAACTACTCATGGGGAAACCGACGAATGAAAAAGGGTATTTTACTGGCTGCATCGATGGCTCTGGCCACTATCGGTGGATCGTTGCAGGCACAGGATTACAACGAGGGTTTCCTGGCGGCAGAGGCCGGTGACTATGTGACAGCCGTGGCCAAATGGCAGCCGCTGGCGGAGAGCGGTGACGCCAATGCGCAATTCAACATGGCGCTGATCTATCACAAGGGACTGGGTGTGGCGGCCGATGAGGCGCGTGCGGTGGGCTGGTATCACCGGGCGGCCGATAACGGCAGTCAGTATGCGCAGGAGTTTCTCTCTGCGGCCTATGACCAGGGTTGGTTCGGCCTGCCGCAGGATAGTCAGTTGGCACAGTACTGGGAAGCCCGCCTGAATCAGTAATAACCTGCATCAGTGATAATGCTTTCCGGCCGCCATGTTTCGACATGGCGGCCTTTTTCGTTGCAGCAGGTGGTTTGCCAGCGTAATCTTGTCAATCATTTATCGTTGGTTATTATTGCTAGCGGTTATTGCGAACAGTTTTTCTGCTCGGAGGTTGGTATGCACGCACGTATTCAATGGTCGCGGGGTTTTTCCCTGCTGGTTTTGCTGGCCTTGCTGGCGGCCTGTTCC
>JALTPW010000974.1 GCA_026999335.1 Chromatiales bacterium | reverse complement strand
GGTGATTGGCCTGTATTTCTTCCAGTCTGACGCGAGAATAGTAATCACCATCATTGAATTCCTTGTACTCACCGGGATAGTCGTAAATCTCCAAATCGGCCTTGGCGTGCTCACGTTTTTTGTTTGAAATGGCCAGCAGGTCTTTCTTGGGAGCGGTGAAATCGAAATCCTGATACACGAAGGCGCCGGATTGCAGTTGCTGCGTGATTTCCCAGGCATAGAGGTGCTCCTTTTCTATCACCGTGGAGCCGGCGGGGGGGTGATAGGAGACCTCTTCATAACCCGCGACGGGCTCATGTGAACTGTAACTGTCGGCCAGTACCAGGGTGTGCTTGTCTTCTTCATGCTTGAAAAAATAATAGATCCCTTCCTGCTCCATCAGCCGGTTGATAAAATTGAAATCACTTTCACGGTACTGGACGCAATTCACCCAGTTTCTGTAACTGCCGCTCAGGGTGTCTTCAAAATTCGTATAACCGGCCTCGCGAAAGACCTCTTTGATAATCTCCGGTACGGTCATGTTCTGAAAAATACGGCAATCCGAGGTTTGGGTGAGAAACCAGAACCAGGGCACCACGGTGGCCTGATAGTTGGCCGTGTGGCCGCTGATACCGGTCTGTGCAAAGCGACTGATATGGCCGTTGAAATAGCGCGCACGGCCAACCCCCACCTCTAAACTCACGGTGATGGTATCACCGATCAGTTGGTTGAAATCGGCATCGGTGATGTCGCTGACCAGCTCCAGTTGGTACTCGAACAACTTACCCAACTCTTCATGGCCGCTCATGGTGCGTATCAGCAAGACATCATCACCCAACGGTGTCTTGAGCTTGATTTCTCGATTTTCCTGGGTGATCTTAGCCATCGGTTGTTATTCCTTATGTGTTTCCATGATCGAACACGGGCTGTGCCGTCCGAATATTCACTGGAAGCACACGGTATTTATTTGATTTGTCCACACTATCTCCGTCCCGCTGCCAAAGCC
This sequence comes from Chromatiales bacterium, assembly GCA_026999335.1. GTDB lineage: Bacteria > Pseudomonadota > Gammaproteobacteria > SZUA-152 > SZUA-152 > DRQN01. The sequence continues at coordinate 1,227 of JALTPW010000974.1, read as the reverse complement.
CGCTGCAACGGGAACGCCCGTTTAACCCACCATCTTCACCGCCTCATCCACGTCCACGCAAACCAGTCGCGACACGCCTGGTTCATGCATGGTGACACCATTGAGTTGATGTGCCAGCTCCATGGTGATCTTGTTGTGGGTAATAAAAATGAACTGCACCTGCTCGGACATCTCCTTCACCATGGCACAGAAACGTCCCACATTGGCGTCGTCCAGCGGTGCATCCACCTCATCAAGCATGCAGAAGGGGGCCGGGTTGAGCTGGAAGATAGCGAACACCAGAGCCACCGCGGTGAGCGCCTTTTCGCCGCCGGAGAGCAGATGAATGGTACTGTTACGCTTGCCCGGCGGACGCGCCATCACCGTCACGCCGGTGTCCAGCAGATCGTCACCGGTCAGTTCCAGGTAGGCATGACCGCCGCCGAACAGACGCGGGAACATTCCCTTAAAACCTGAGTTGACGCGTTCGAAGGTCTCTTTGAAGCGGGTGCGGGTCTCGCGGTCGATCTTGCGGATGGCGCTTTCCAGGGTCTCCAGCGCCTCGGTGAGATCGGCATGCTGGGCGTCCAGATATTCCTTGCGCTCGGACTCGGTCTTGTATTCCTCGATGGCGGCCAGATTGATCGGGCCGAGGCGCTGGATCCGCTGGGCGATCTGTTCGACGCGCTGCGCCCAATCGTCCTCACGGGCATTTTCGGGCATGTGTTCACACAATTCGTCCAATGAATAATTGGATTCTTCCAGCTGCTCGGCGAGGGTCTGGCGTCGCACCTGTAGCTCCTGCCAGGCCATGCGCGCCTGTTCCAGGCCACTGCGCAGTTCCTGTAACTCACGCTCCACTGCGTGACGTTGTTGATCGTGCTCGCGCAAGCTGTGATCCACCTCCTCCACCCGACGCCGCGCCTCGACCAACTCCTGTTCCACTGCGGATCGCGATTCCAGCAGCCGTGCCAGCTCTTCCTGTAATGCCTCGACCGGCGCAGCGCTTTCCGCCAGCGCCTCGCTGAGCAGTTCACGGCGGGCCACCACCTGCTCTAGTTGTTGTTCCATGCGCGACAAGCCCTGTCGAACGGAGGCCAACTCCGTACTCATGGTCTGCACTTTCAGGCTCAACTCGTGGGCCGTATCGCGGTCGCTGCGTGCCATGTCGCGCGTGCTATCGAGGCGTTCGCGCAGGGACTCCCGCTGCAACTCCAGTTCCTCACGACGGGTCGCCAGCAGCTCCAT
>JALTPW010000973.1 GCA_026999335.1 Chromatiales bacterium | reverse complement strand
ACCATTGTCAAGCTCAGAAACAGAAGAGACCAGAGACCGGAAGAGCCCGCCCCTGCAGAGGTTTTGTTTTGGGCGACGGGCGTAACCGTGATCTCAAAGGAGCGCTTGGCACTGCCACCGCTACCTGTGCAGGTAAGGGTGTAGGTGCTGTCGCTTGCGGGGCTGACAGCCTTGCTACCACTGATCTCTTTGCTGCCACTCCAGGCGCCGCTGGCGGTGCAGCTGTCGGCGCCAACGCTTGACCAGTTGAGGGTAGTGCTATTACCGGCAACGATGCTGGCAGGGGTGGCGCTAAGGTTAACACGGGGTGCAGACCCGGCATTGCTCAGGGAAACCAGCACCGAGCGTGCCGTATCGCCATTGGCCCCGCTGCAATTCAGCGTATAAACGGTCGCCGTATTGATGGGGCCGGTGTCAAAGGTACCGGACAAGAGCTTGTCACCCGACCAGGCACCGCTTGCCACACAACTCTCCGCCCCCGCCACTTGCCACGCAAGCGTTACCTGTTCGCCAGCTCGCACACTGACCCGGTCAGCACTGAAATTAACATCCGGCCGGGGATCCTGTGGATTCAGCAGGCGGGGGGAAACCGCAAACTGAGGGGATCCCGAATAAGCAGGACGGGACGCGGAGGTTGTCAGGCGTGTCCATGCCAAATCTGAATTCGGGATCCCGGCGTCCACCAGCGTGGCCAGAGCGGGTTGTAGATTGGCCGGATAACCGAAGGGGGACGAAGCATGCCCATACATTTCCCCTACGGCATAAGGACGGTCTTCTTTCTTGCTGAGCCAGGCAGCCATTTCAATACCGCCGCAAGGCTGGTCGAGAAGGCGACTGCCGTCGTCGTTTTCCCAGTTGGCGTAGGTTGCCTGATAGACCTCTGAAAGAGTCTGGAACCAGTTATCCGGGTTACCACCCCAGCGAGATGTATCCGGTCCGAGGTCATGTGTATAAACAGCGCCGAAGATCCAGCAATATTCATCATCCGCTGACGTCATCCGTCCTATCGGGTATTTCGATTTCCATTCCAGAATCGCTTGAAAATCTGTAAAGCCCAACTCGATCAGATAACCTATACTCCAAGTATAAAAGTCATCCATCCAGGGCTTTGCTACATAGTCCAATGACTGATAGTTGTGTGCCACTCCCAGCTTGTTCGCCTCTGGATCATCAACATAAAACGCCATCAACCGGTCACGGTTATTACCCAGCTTTTCAGTAAAATAAGCCTTCATTGGATGGGCATCCGGCAAGATATAGGCTGTTTGACCCAAGGTGCGTAACGACCAGGCCTGTCCACGAATCTGCCCCTTCAGTATCCCCTTCTCCTCTTCTCGCGTGGAATAACCCATATGAATCCAATTGTAGGTTGCCCAAAAGAGCAGCTCATCAAGATAGAAATGATCACCGGTTAATAAATAAGGAAGATAAGCAATAGAAGGCTGATGGGCGCTATCCGGAGTATATGGGTTTCTGCAGACCCATGTGTCCGAATTCGTCCCTGTCTCTGTGCATGAGGCGGGTTTATCGACGCCAGTGGAATTATTTCCAAGCCTGGGGTGGTCATCGATACTGACAGGGTAATCCGTCAATTGTTTACGCAGATGTATGGAATAGGAGCCACCGGCATCACCATTCGCCAATACGGCGCGGTAAGCACGTACATCACCGCTGATAAGATACAAGGCTGACCAACGCGGCAGCGGCCCAATGGCTGGATCCCCGCCGGCCGCCGGCATGTAAACCTGAAGATCAACATTGTCCATCGGGGTATAAACACTTTGCTCCATCTGCGCAAGACCCGATTCACTCGCTATCACCGCCGGATCATAGTGCGGAACCGCCTTGGTTCGCTGCAGATAGTCGGTGTCATGGCGAACATAAACGGTTTGCTCACGCCCCCACCAGAAGACCTTATGCCAGCGGGCGCGTCGATAGTGAGTAAGCTGGGTCAGGCTGTAGACCTCCGCGCCACCGACAAGCACACGGACATCATAGGTAAAGTTGCTGGGCTTGGGTACATAGATCCAGTTATTCTCCACGATGGCATCCACCCGCACACTCTCCAGCCCCTGGTAGGCACGTACATCAAAACGTGCCATGAGGTGCGGATGTATCGAGCCATCGCCGGCTTTAAACGGGCGTTTAAGCGTAAATTCGCTCACCAGGGGGCCTTCGAGCCAACGCTTGCCACTATCGGCTGACAGCGCCTCGCGCGCCGACGCCGTGTAAACAACGCCCTCCAAGGTCAGTTCAATGACCGCGTCAAAGCGGGTTGCCAACAAATCTGCTGCGCTGACCACGGCGCCACCCGCCGTCGGGTTGATGGTAACGATTTCCGACGCAAGAGCCTGTCCCGCGCCGAGAGTCGGCAACCGGGTAGTAATCACCGCATGACGTAATGAGCCATCAGGGTAAGTCGCCTTGGTATCAACTTGGGTCGGTAACGGGTTTCCTCCCACGTTGATACTTACACTCAGACCCGCCGGGACATCGCCCGAGGCAAATACCTGGCCAAACGTAACGGGTATATTCGTATTCGGGGTATTGGATTGATCCACGAAGGTCACATCAGGCTTGGCTTGTACAGACCCGCCCCCTAAGGCTGCAAGCAGTACCAGGGCACGCGTTATTCCGGGCGGCACTCTGAAGGATTTATCGAAAAAACACCATCGCTGCTGCTGAAATCTCTTATCGCATGTTTCTGAAAAATGACGGGGTTCATTATTGTCAACATCTTTACCTACAACCGGCTTGATATATTTCACACTTCTACTCCAACATAGGATCTGTTCAGCAAGATATTTTTGCGCCTGACATGATTATTAGACAGTCGGAATAATGCACAATGTGTATTCCTTACTTGTACAAAATGTACGATACCCGTCAGTTGCCTGGATTTTCGCTCACATTGCATTCTCTGGTAACCTAGTAAAAACACTGGGTCTGACCAGAATGGCGCTCACTTAAGAGTTTAATAATTATAAATCAACATGTTAGAGGTGGCATGGGACGAGTTGAATAGGTTTGTAAGAATTGTCAATCGCGGTTTTTATCGTGTTATTCATTCAAGCAACTCTCTAAATTTGCCTGAATCAAATCATCTATCTGTCGAAACGGTATTTTTTTGATTAAATAAGTAAATAATCTTTAGATAAGTGCCATTCTGGTTTGTCCTCTATTGTCTCGGACTCAACTGTGGGGGCGTTAGCCAGTAGCCTGGGTTGAGCGTAGCGAAACCTGGGAGTTTATCGTGCCGTCTCCCCCGGGTTTCGCAGGCTCAACCCAGGCTACATTTCTGCCGCATTTGCAATAAACGCGTTTATCGGTTACACCCACCGTGCCCAGAAAAGAAAGTCTGGGGAGGAGGTAAGCAAATTGACCAAACTTTTGACTTACTTCCGTAGCTAGGTGCTGCGAGACTCAGTAAAGAATCCCACAACCTGAAAAGCGTTATTGTTTGAAGCCATACGAATCTAGTTACTGTCCGGAAGTTTCAACAAATAGACAGCGATATTTAAGTGTCCGTATCGAGAGGTTGAAAGTCCCAGATTACTGGGGCTTTTTTATTTGTGTTTATTAATTCCACCAAACACTTTTGATTTTTTCTCTGTGTATTTCGCGCCTCTGTGGTGAAACAAAGATTCTTCGCACAGACCTTTACCGGAGCCAATCACGCCAGATCACACTCCCCAGCCCTAGCGTGGCCGCCACGCCGATCGACCATTGCAGCCACTGTGCCTGCGGGTAGCCGGTGTTGTGGAAGGTCAGCAGGGCCACGGCGCAGAGCAGAAAGAAAATGCGAATACCACGTGCCGGTTTGGGGCGCATACCCCAGTCCCAATGGTTTGTCAGCCGGCTGCCGATGACCGCTGCCAGCCAGCCGCCGAAGGCGCCGGCGAACAGATCCAGCGGCCAGTGGGCGCCCACCGCCGAGCGTGAAATCCCCGCCAGTACCGCCAGCAACAGCAATCCCCCCGCCAGCCAGCGCGGCGTGCCGCGCAGCATAAAGACCCCGGCCAGGGTGAATGCCGTGGCGGTGTGTCCGGAGGGGAAGGAGCCGCTGCGCAGGGCGTGGCCGATGACGTGAACCTGTTCCGGCCCCAGTATGGCCAGTGGCCGCAGGGCCCCCGCCAGGGTTTTGATGCCGTGCACCCACAGGGTGGCGAAAATGGCCGCCAGCAGCAGGCCCCAGAGGATGTCCGGGCGACGGCGGGCCAGCAGGCCGGCCAGGGCGATGGCCACCAGGGTGTCGCCGAGGATGGTGAGACTGGCCCACAGGGCGTCACTGCTGAGCGGGCCGAGGCGGTTGAGAAGATGAAACAGGGCCTCGTTGCTGCCCGTGGCCCATAGGGCGGCAAAGCCCAGCAGGCAGAGCAAGGGCACGGCCCACACGCGGGGGCTGCGTAGGTTGGAGGGCTCAGTTTTCACTCGCCAGCGCCTCGGCCAACTCGATGAGATTGCCGTCGGGATCGCGCAGATAAAGAGAGCGGATCGGCCCGCGTGCGCCGCTGCGTTGCACCGGCCCTTCAATGATTTTTACGCCACCGTCGATGAGCTGCGCCATGGCCGCTTCCAGTGATCCGTCGATGCGCAGGCAGAGATCCGCTGAACCGGGCGTGGGGCGGGCGGCGTGGGGCGGGAATTCGCTGCCGGCCGGGTGCAGGTTGATCTTCTGTTCCTCGCCGGGGGCGCCGAACAGCAGGGCGGTGCGGTTGTCGCCAAAGGTCTGCGGGCACATGCCCAGCACATGCTGATAAAACGCAACGCTGCGCGCCACGTCGGTCACGGTCAGCACTAGGTGGTCGAGGGCGCGGATCTTCATGGTTTGTCCGCGCTGTCGAGGGTGACGGGTTGCCGCAGTGGTTTGCCGTCCAGTTCGGCACGGCCGTCTTTGTCCAGTCGCAGCCGTCCCTCGGCGAACCAGCGGATGGCCTCGGGATAGATACGGTGTTCCTGTTCCAGTACGCGGGCGGCCAGTTGTTCCGGGCTGTCGCCGGCGTGTACCGGCACGCGGATCTGTAGCACCACCGGCCCGCCGTCCAGCTCGGCGGTGACGAAGTGCACGCTGGTGCCGTGCTCGGCGGCGTTTTCCTCGATGGCGCGGCGGTGGGTGTGCAGGCCCTTGAAGTTGGGCAGTAGCGAGGGGTGGATGTTGAGCATGCGCCCGGCGTAGTGGGTGGTGAAGGCGTCCGTGAGCAGGCGCATGAAACCGGCCAGCACCAGCAGTTCGGGCTCGAAGCGGTCGATGAGTGCCATCAGCGCGCGGTCGTAGTCCTCGCGGCTGGTGAAGGCCTTGTGATCCAGCACCTCGGTGGCGATGTCGGCGTCCGTGGCGTGTTGCAGACCCCGGGCGTCGGCGCGGTTGCTGATCACGGCGCGGATCTCCACCGGCAGGCCGCGTGCGGTCGCGTCGATGATGGCCTGCAGGTTACTGCCGCTGCCGGAAATGAGGACGACGATGGGGAGTTTGGATTGCGGCATGGTTTTGGTGGTTGTTTTCGGGCTGGCAATTTACCGCAAAGGAGCGCCAAGGTGCATTATTTCCACTTTTCCCGCTGTTTTGACTTTGCGTTCCTTCGTGGCCTTTGTGGTTGAATCATTCCGTCCGGCCGTAGGGTGGGCATTGCCCACCAGTGGCGTAGAGAAACGGTGGGCGGTGCCCTACGGTTTCAGCCAATGGTGACTTGCTCACCATTGCCGCTGGTGGCCTCGATTCTGCCAATGATACTGGCGCTCTCACCCTGTTCCGTGAGTATTGCCAGCGTTTGTTCGACATTAGCCTCGTGCACACACAGCACCATGCCCACGCCGCAGTTGAAGGTGCGGTACATCTCGTCGTCGGCGACCTTGCCCTGTTTTTGCAGCCAGCCGAACACTGCCGGGCGTTGCCAGCTGTCGGCGTCGATGACGGCGTGGGTGCCCGTGGGCATCACCCGTGGCAGGTTTTCCAGTAGGCCGCCGCCGGTGATGTGGGCGAGGGCGTGCACGTCGACCTGCGCTAGCAGGGCCAGCAGGGCCTTGACGTAGATGCGGGTGGGCTCGAGCAGGGTTTCACCCAGTGGTTTACCGTGAAAGTCTGCGTTGAGATCGGCGCCGCTGACCTCGATGATCTTGCGGATCAGGGAATAACCGTTGGAATGCGGGCCGCTGGCGGCCAGACCGATGAGCACGTCGCCGCTGGCGACCCGGCTGCCGTCGAGGATCTTGCTTTTTTCCACCACGCCGACGCAGAAGCCGGCCAGATCGTAATCGTCGCCGTCGTACATGCCCGGCATCTCGGCCGTTTCACCGCCCACCAGCGCGCAGCCAGCCCGTTGGCAGCCTTCGCCGATGCCGCTGATCACTGCCTCGGCCAGATCCAGTGATAGTTTGCCGGTGGCGTAGTAGTCGAGGAAATACAGCGGTTCGGCGCCGGCGACGATGAGGTCGTTGACGCACATGGCGACCAGGTCGATGCCGATGGTGTCGTGTTTGCCGATCGTCATTGCCAGCTTGAGCTTGGTGCCGACGCCGTCGGTGCCGGATACCAGCACCGGCTGCCGATAGCGGTCGGTGGGGATCTCGAACAGGGCGCCAAAGCCGCCGATGCCATCCAGTACACCGGGGCGACGGGTGGCCCGGGCGATGGGCTTGATCCGCTCCACCAGCTGGTTGCCGGCATCGATGTTGACACCGGCGTCACGGTAGCTGAGGGAAGCGGGTGGGGTTTTGTCGTCGCGGGTGCTCACGGGAATACCTGTCGGTGAAGTCGCCGCCGGTCAGGGGCGGAAAAAAGGGGCGTAATGGTAGCGTAAGCCCGGCTTGCTGTCACAGTGCGCGTGGTTTGCGGGCATTGGGTCTTGCATAGCCTGCTGAATCGCGTTGCTGTCATGAATATTTTTCGT
>JALTPW010000972.1 GCA_026999335.1 Chromatiales bacterium | reverse complement strand
GCTCGTTAGAGCTATGAGCCAGCGATGGCTAAATGCACTCAACCACCAATTTGACAGGAGAGTAAAACCAATGTTTATCGTATTTCTTAAATTTTCTGACAACAAAAGCCAGGCCAGCCAATTCATGGAAGGCCATAACCAATGGATCAAACGCGGTTTTGATGACGGCGTATTTTTGTTGACCGGGAGTCTTCAGCCTAATTTGGGTGGTGGGATTGTGGCTCATAATACAACGCTGCCAGACCTTCAAAGCAGGGTGAACGATGATCCATTTGTGGCAAAAAATATTGTCAGTGTGGAAATTCTTGAAATCACACCGTCAATAACCGATGAACGGTTAAAATTTCTGCTCGACTGAGCAATTCTCCACACCTCCTGTTTTTTCATACAAGGACAATACATGAGTACAACAACAGATGGGTTGGAAATTCGCCTGATCCACCACGGCGTATGCCTTCATGCAAGCAATAAAATGAATCGGAACAAGATGCTATTTCTGAGATTTTCTGGAACATGAGACCTGACAATCGCGTCCACGCGGACTGATCCTACCCTGGGAACCGTACTACACATCAAAAATTTTCAATCGCCAAGACCGCAAGGGAACGCAAATTTTTCGATGTGTTTATCTTCGTGTTCCCTGGTGGCCCTGGCGGTTATTCGCTTTTGATTTTTTCTCTGTGTACCTCGTGTTTCTGTAGCAAACCAATACTCATTGCGCAAAACCCAGAATCACTGCCCTCAGCTCATCCTCCAGCGTGCGATCGATGAGCTGCATCAGGCGCGCCTGCAACAGCGCCTTTTCCTGCGCCGACACCTTCAGTGGCCAGCTGGCCGTGCCACGTACATTGTCGCCGCGATCCACCAACGTCAACACCAGATTGCCGCGCAGCCAGTACCAGCCCTCACGCCGCGCCACCGGGCCAGCGGAAAAACGGGCCTGCAGGGTATAGAGTGCCTCTTCCTCAGAGCCGGTCATGAAGCCGGCCGCCGTCAGGCCGCCCGCAGCCACCGAGGCCAGAGCACCGTCATCGGCCTGCACGCGGATCTTCAGCCTTGACTGCAAGTCCAGCAACTCGGCCTGCAGCTCGGCCAGCTTCCACTTCGGTGACACGCCCTGCCCGCCAAGGGCTACCACCCGCAGCATGCGCTGCAATTCGTTGCGCTGTAACTGTTTGTCAACGGCGCGCTGGGCGGAGGCGATTTTCTGCAACAGATCGTCCGTCTGCCGGGCACGTTCGATGGCCACACGGGTCTGGTCATCGAGAAGGGAAATCTCATCGCGCAGGCGGCGCGCGGCCTCGGCCCGGTTGAGACTCACCAGCACATGGATATCACCGCCTTGCGGATCCTGCCAGGTATCCGATATCCGGGCGCCACGAATCACCTGCCGGGTGCTGGTCACGATGTTGCGCCCAGCGGCCTCACTGAAAGTCTCTTCAACCACCTCGCCACCCTGTGTCCGGCGCTGGGCGCTGACCATGTCCCGGCTTTCCGCCACCACCAGCACTTCGATGTTCTTGGCCAGATCCGCACGGGCACGATCCGCCGCCACATCGCGCTGCGCTGCCTGACCACGGCCGATCAGGTACTGCGAGCCTGGAAACTGGCTGCTCTTACCACTGACCCAGTCCGGTTGCGAACCAGGCCCCTGATCCGTGGATGCGCAGGCCGCCAGCAAACCCAGCAGCATCAGCAATACCAGGAGACGCCAATGTCTTCGCGGCCGAATATCTTGACCACCGGATGATCCGCCTCCCCGGCGTTGCAATCCTTCATCATAGCCAGCGATGACCTGCGGTTTGCGCCTTGATGAAACAAATCCGCCAGTCAATCTGAAACACCCAGAATAAATAGAGCTTTCCAACAATCTCATCATCGTTTCCCTCCCCGGGTATAAGATGGAATCCAGCGCCACGACAGGTAGACCTTCTTGCCCGCCTCGACGGCCACCCCAGTGAACTGTTTCTGTGCCAGCACATGGCCGCTCTGCCCCAGCAGCTGCACCGAAATATCATGCCGGCCCGGCATCAGTGACTGACGGGTCAGATAGATGCGTTGCGGCAGGGTGGACCAGCTGCGGGTATCGGCCTGTTCGCTGAGCATACCGGCAACATTGAGCAACAGGCCCAAGCCCTGATCTCGTTCACCGGCCTCTTTGGCGGCCCGATATTTCACCACCGCCCTTGCCAGCGCGCGGGCGGTAATCGCCGGCATC
>JALTPW010000971.1 GCA_026999335.1 Chromatiales bacterium | reverse complement strand
AAATAATATCATTTATAATTATAGGTATCATTATTAATTATTATAGCGCCGGCCGCCGGGGCCCCCACCGTATCTATGGGCCTAGAGCACTTCGACTTGGTACTCTCTCGCGAATCCCTCGCCTATCATCGTGATGCGTATTCTATGCTCTTTCAGGACCCCCGCGCGGTATAACTCCCATATCTGCGACGCTAGCTTCTCGCTTAGTGTGCTGAATACTTTATTGACGGGTACGCCGTCCTCCTCGCTGACTAAGCACGTTAATCGTCTTTTAGGTATTGGTCTACCCCATAGTGGATCCCGGACTACGACCTCGGTAATCTTGCACTCCTCTATCTTCAAGGTTTTGGGTACGTTCGGCGTTAGTCGAACGAAGTTACTAAGCACGGCCACGCCGGGGCTACACCTCCAAACACTTCTTATCCTCTTTAATCTGGATGGCCATATGCAACGGTATAAGTTTGACCTCTACCATGTAATCTAAAACCCAACATGGCAAGAAGGTATCGTATAGCAGCCCGTTCTCCTCGCACGTCTTCTTAATCTCGTCATCATAAAACGGTGTCACGAGTAGGCCGAATATGCTACGGCCCCCGAGGTACGGGGTTAGCTGCGGGGTCGCCGGGACCCGCCGGACGTAGTCTATCAGCTGGCCTATGGCGGTGCGGGGCTGGCGTATCTTAGCCTCGATTACTATTATCCGGTCCTTGAGAACCACGACGGCGTCGGCGAACGGGGCCCACGGCTTGGATATAGTATACTCCTCCGGCGTCGCTACGCCGGCGACGATGGGTTTGGGTACTCCGAGGCGTAGGTTGAAGAATGCGGTTATGCGGTCGGGGTAGCGGTGTGTAACGTATTGCACAATATACCGGCGCTCGACCATACGGTACGGCCGGCGGCCGAATCCCGGACCCAATACCCTGAACGGTGCTCCCATCACTTCGACACCCGTCGTTTATCCTCGATCCACTTGGGGGGCTTCAACCCCTTCGGCTTGGCGAGTTCGTAGTATGACTCTATTATTTCACGGGCTATCGTCGTGGGGGAGACCCCGCGCTTCTTTGCGATGGCATCGAGCCACTCGTATATCTCCCGCTTGATGTAAACGGGGATCGTGGGCAACCCGAGCCCCCCGCTCGGTATATACCTATGCACGGGTAATATATGCTGGTCGCCAATCTTAGACAACCGACGTACGTGCGTGAGGAGGTGGATGTAGGGTATGGTGGCTATCAGGAAGTTAGAGGACATCGTAAAGAAGTGGAGTGACGTAACACCTGGTAGGGCTCCCTACTACGAGGCCGGTGTAAGGGCTCCCTTGAGGGACTGGGCCACCAACGCGGCCGCAGCCGAAAGCGCTTGGGAGTCCGGTACAACCGCAGCGATCTCCGAGAAGAGGTTCGAGAAGGGAGTCAAGAAGGCCGGGACAGCCAAGTGGCAGAAGAAGGCCATCGAGCTAGGCGTTGCCAGGTACGCCGACGGGGTCAGGAAGGCGACCGACGACTACAAAGCCGGATTCGCACCATTCAGAGACGTGCTAGAGGCGCTGACCCTACCCGCGAGGGGAGCGAAGGGAGACCCCAAGAACCTCGATAGAGTCAGGGTCATCATGGAAGCTCTGCACAAGAAGAAGCTGGAGCTACTCGGCACCAGCTAACGCCATCATTATTAACATAATATAATAATAAGAGGTGTCCGACATGGTCAGGTATTACAGGTTCGCCAAGACACTAGCAGGCGGCAACACATACAAGCTACCACCGGATAGATTCTACGTCATCAAACGCGTCGGAACCGATAGCGCCAGCGACATAACCATACGGATCGATGGGATCCCGGTGCTGACGGTCAGGGATGAATTCGCGCCGATTAGGAAGACATCGAGCAACCTACTCGGACCATTAGACTTGAAGCAACTATATCTGGTCGCGCCGCCGAATAAGCTGTTACAGGTTGAGGGGACCGGTAACGTCAGGATCGAAGGCGTGCTGGGTATACTGGGTCCCGGCGAGTCCCTACCCGCGGAGTACCAGTCAAGGTTTAACATGCAGGGTAAGCAGATGATCACGGCTGTCACGGGATCCTACACCGTCGGGACATCATGGGCCGCTAACGCCGAGTATACCGTGCTGGAGCTGACTCCGAAGAGCAATGAGAAGTACGTGTTCAACAAAATAGCGATGGCAAAAGTGACCAACCACACGCTGAGCGTCGGCGAGATAGCGATGATATTCTACCTTGAGGGCGAGCCGCTGGACATCTTGACCGACGAGCCGGGTCACAAGGGTATCGACATCTACTACGCTCCGTACCCGCCATCTGACACAGACGGCGAAGAGCCATTCAGTCTAGAGGCGAATCCGATCGTGGTTGAAGGCGATAACACACTCAAAGTGACCATGATGAACGTTAGCGGATCGACCATAACCGAGACAGCGAGCATGGTGGCGCAGGTGCTACTCCTCGCCGAATACTACAAGACCTAAGCCTAACGCGGGGGGGATGCCGCGGTGCCCCTGAAATACTTCACCTGCTTCAACCACAGCATCAACGCAAACAGCTACGCCGAGAAAGAGTTCTCCTTTAAGACCGACGTTAAGGTCAAGCGGATATTCATCAACGAGCGCAGCGGGCTCCCACTAAATGATGTATTATTCTACTTGAAGGTCTCCGAGAACGTCTACACGAGGGACTACGCTCCGGCGACGTTGTTCGGAGAGGATCCCCTGACCGCTCAGGACTTAGATATAACGATCACAGCCAAGGAGACCGTCTACTACAAGGTGGACAACAAGAAATCCACCGCCATCAACGTCGACGTCTGCTTCATGATCGCGGACTAGACGCTACGGTGGTGAATCATGGGGATCAAGCACTACCACCTTGACTATCACTCCATTGACTACGACAGGCTTAAGCCGGACGCGATACAGATTGCGATACCCATACACCTGCTCGCCGATGACTATTCAATACCAATCGATTCCACCGGCGTTAAGCGGATGCCTGGTCCCTTCACATTGACAAGCGAGATGGTCAAGCACCTCAAGGAGGCATACTTCGAGGCATACGCTGAGGCGCCGAGCGCGACTGACGCGGTGGTTGACGTCGAATTGTATAATGTCACAGATGGTGCGGTGGTCACGAAGGTCACGTACTCCGGTGACTCCGGCCTCAAAGTATCGAGTGACATAGCCGCCACACTCAAGACTCTCACCGGCAAAGTCTTGGCGGCGAGGATTAACGTGACAACTGCGTCGGCCACAGCTGGCGCGACACAATTAATCCGGTCAATAGTCCTGCGCTTGGTTCTCGGTGTATCCTAAATTCCATAACGTTTTTTCTCTCTCGTTACATTTTTTCCTTTGGGGGTTGAGTGATGGCGGAGAAGGTTACTATCCCGTATCACCTGGTTGTCCCCGGGGGTAAGACCGACGAGGTGGTATTGTATACGGTCCCGGCGACTAGGACCCTGCGCATCAAGCGCATCGTAACATACTTCCCCGCAGGGAACTACGGCGAGCTATACTTGTCATTCTGGGTCGGCATATACCAAGTATACCCCAAGAAAGACGAGTTAAACGGCGATCAGGTGGTGTGGGACGACGACGTAGACATAACAATATACAGCGGCGAAGACCTGAAGCTCAAGTATCGGAACGATAACCCCACGGAGACCCGCGAGGCATTCATACATGTAATCGGAGAGCTGGAGTAGACTATGCCGTTGCAGGTGCATCGGCGATGGTGTTCTGGCGGGAAAAGGGACTAGTCCTGGACTTCCAGTTCGCGGAGCGACAGGGCAACGTAGTCTATGATTTGTCGGGGAACGGGAACCACGGAACCATATACGGCGCCGTATGGCGGAGGGGCCCGTTACTCGGTGCCGTTGAAACTGATGGCATAGATGATTATGTGGATTTCGACTCGGTCGCGGACGATTTAGCGGCGTTTACGTCGTTCTCGTTTTTCGTGTTGTGGAAGCCGCTGGAGGTTAAAACCCAGCACGTGGCGATAACGCGGAACCGCGACCACGCCATCGGCTTGAACTCGGAAACCGAGTTCTACGTCGCTGCCCGCGATGCCGCGACTTGGGTTGTGAAGACGGCGGTCGTGGATATGGGCCAGAGCGTGCTGGGCAAGTGGTGGTACGTCGGGTTCACGCACGACGACGACGCGGCAGAGCTGAGGTTTTACGTCAACGGCGAGCTGAAGGCGGTGATAACTGACGTGAAGATCATAACGTTTAGGCCATACCATAACTCGCTCGGCGCCAACTACAACCGCGCGGTGTACGCCGCAGCCGTATTCGCGCTGGCAAGGCTATACAACCGCGCGTTGAGCGAGGCGGAGATTAAATCGCACTATAACTACATCTTCGGCCGCGTCCAGCGGATACGCCGCAGGATGGTGGTGTAGCATATGCATCGGCGGGTCCTCGTTATATTATTATTATTTCCAATATTATACTCGCTCGGTGAACTAGCCCATATGACCTGGTGGGCCGAGGGATCCACGGCCCGGGTCCTCGGTTTGACGGCTAAGACGCTGTACTATATGGCTAAGACCCCGCTTTACTTCATGGTGGCCTACGCGGTAACGAATAGATTTCGCCGCGCGGCGGCGTTAACCCCCCTGTTAATGGTGATAGACGATTTCATAGACGTGTCGCTGAAGCATGGGGAGCCGATGTTCTACGGCTTCGCCGGCGCCGCGTCGTGGGTATTCAACTTCCTGTCCAACGACCTGGGGCTTGATATCAATGTTAACCCCCCGGTTTACCTGAGGGAGCCGTTAACGGGATTACCCGCGGTCGCCGTATTCATTACCGCGGTAATCGGAGTGGTGGTGCTGAGCCGTGACGCTATACGCCAAGGTGATTGAGGTCCCGCCTAAAACTCCCCCCGAGGACCCCGTCGTCGACGATATAGAGATAGAGGAGGATACCATCACGGAGATAGACGTGCAGATACCATACGGCCACCGGGGGGTCACCGGGTTGTCGATATGGTACGGGCTGAAGCAGGTGTATCCGTTACCCGAGGGGTCGTGGATCCAGGGGGACGACATATTCATCCGTCACAGGATGGTAATGCGTATACCCAAACCGCCGGACCGCCTGGTTCTGAAGGCCTACAATAACTCGGTGCTCTACAGTCATAAATTCTACGTGTATATACACGCGGAGTGGTGGGAGAACGTCCGGCCCGAGCTATACGCATTACAGCGTCTAGCGGAGATGATACAACGGTTATCGGAGGCGCTGGGCCTTGACTAGCCTTGTACCCGTGGACGTACCGGACTTCTCGATACCCCCCCAAGTCCCGGACGTACTCGTGTCCTTCGCCTACGGGACCCCATCGATAATACTACGCCGCCGCGTAGCACACGCCGCCTACTCCAAATACATAATATACCTACGCGGCACAGGGAAGTGCTTCTACGGCTTCTGCGAAGACAAGAACAAACTCAGCGCCGATTACATAATATACAACCCATACGGTATCAACACGGCGAACGTCTACGACTGCAACGATTCGACGCTGGTCAAGGGGCCGGCGATCACGGCGCCAGCTGGCCCGGTCACGGTCGAGTTGGTGCGTTGGGATCTCGGTACGGCCGATTACCGATTCGTCTTCGCGAGGGTCATAGCGGCTGATTCATACCGCCGTTCCAGGGTCGAGGTCAGCGAGGACGGCTCGACGTGGACCCTAGTCGTTGAAGCAGCCAATACAGTCAAACAAGCCGCGCTGTATGCCAAGTTCCGGTATATACGGTGGTTATACCGTGACGCGAGCACCGGCCAGGCATCGCTTGACTATGCACGGCTATATTCCCTCGAAGTCTACGACCCACTCGACGTTCCGAATACCCGGGTCGTCGAGGAGATACCGGACGACCGCACGGGGACGTATAACGTCTTCTACGACGCGTCATCGAGTATATACTACGCGGTAGTGTATTATGATGCAGTGAAGCAGTGGGTATGAGCCATGCGGAAGAGGTACATAGCGGCGGACCGGGAGGTAGTCGAGTACGATTCCCTAGACGACCTCGTCGAGGAGCTGTTAGAGCGTATTATCAAGCGGTTGATTGACGACTTGGAGCTGGAAGGATCCTTCGACGTTAATAGTGGTAAAGTAATAATACAATTCAAGGTAAAGAAGAAATAATGATTACGGGGGTCGGGGCCATGAACGAGATCGGGGCCATCGCGGTTATCGTGGTCGCGGCCTTCGTATGCTTATCCATCTTGACGCTCGGTTACTGGTACATCATGCACCAAGACGGGACGATCCTAACCATGACGTCGTCCATCATCGGGGGTACCGCCGGCTACTTCGCTAAGGCGTTCTACGAGAGATATAAGCGCCGAAAGTAGATAGTACGACGTGGTGGTGGCCATGGCCGAGGCGGTAGTCGGGGCCGGGGGCCCCGAGGAGGGAGGCGTAGGCATATTCCTATTAGTCGTCAAGGAGGTAGCGTTTAGAACCAAGGAGGACGGGATCGAGATAGGATCCTACCGCGGCGGAGCATTCGAGAAGCTCGCCGATCTAACGTGGCGTGAATGGCGGATAGTCAAGACGTTCATCGACAACGCCTACCGCGAAATCCGGGAGGCCATGAGGGCCGCAGGCCCTTAACCGGGGGGTTAAGCCGTGGCCGTAGAGAGCCCCATCCCGCGTAGGCCGGATATTAACCGGCTCTTCATGGCCTTGATTATAGCGGCGGCTAAGGGGGATAAGGAGAAGGTCTACAGGATAGCCCGGAGGATCGTAGACATAATGGAATCCGAGGTATCGCAGGGGTTGGAGGATGCCGCTCAGGGTCAGGGTCGATGACATCCGGGTTATATTCGTCCGGCCGCGGCTCCGGGAGGTCGAGCCCCAATTCGTCGTACAGGCAGAGGATGAGTACGGGATCCGGGAGACCATGTGGGTTGACGCGCGCAAGGCCGACAAGGAGGCGATAACCAAAGAGTTCATCCGCCGATACAGTCGCCGTTATAGGCTCCCACCGGAGCAAATACAATTGGTGTGGGAGGTTGAGCTACCACGGATCGAGGAGGTCAAGCAGCGGTGACCCGGGGTCCATTATAGATAACATTATAAATAATGTATTTAATGAGTATTTACGGGCTAAGGCGGAGTTAGACACGGACTGGCCGTGGCCACTCAGCGCCGTCCAGGACTTCGCCGAGGACCTATACAATAACGTGGTCAATATACCGAAGAAGGTAGCCGATAGGGTCCACGATGTCCTAGAGGATTTCTTCGAGTGGATATGGGATAACGTTTCGAGTGTGGTCTACGATTATTTCCGTGACGTATACTACACGGTCGTGGATTGGTCGTGGCGCTTCGACACGCCGTGGCGGTACATCATACGGCCGCTCCTACTCCCGGCGGCGTTCATGTATGTAGCCTACCGCGACCACATAGGGCCAGCGCTGGATAATGTGGTTCAGCGTGTGGGCCAGTGGTTCGACGGCGCGTTTAATGCGGCGGCGGAGACCATAGCCTCGGTGCTCCGACCCATAGTGGATCCCATACGGTCATTCGTTGACACCGTATCGTCATTCATAACCGAAACCCTGCCATCGTGGATCGACGCCACCAGGAAATTCTTCGCCGAGGACATACCGAGGTTCATCACGGAGACGCTACCGGGATGGTTCAACGCCATGTACAGATTCATGATATCACTGCCCGAGCGGATCCCGGAGTTCTTGGGGACGATAGCGGAGTGGATGTGGGACCGGATCCAGTGGCTAGGCGGGCTAATCTCGGAGAAGATATCCGAGGTAACGGCTACGATCCGGGACTGGGTAATGCGGGTATTCGACGCCATAGGCGACCTATTCGATGAAGTCATAGAAGCCGGCCGCAGGCTACTCGGGGCCCCACGTCAAGGCGACGTGATAGCCGGGTTGCTCCGCAGCCTCGCGCCGTTGATACTCGGGGCCTTCGCCGCGACACTAGCACTCGACTTAGCGTCGATTAAGGTCGCGGGATCCGGCGCCGACCTAGACGGTATTAAACAATTCATATCAAACTTGATGCCTGCGGATAAAGTCGTGTCGTCACTAATCAACGCCGTGGTGACCGCCGGGATCCTAATCCCAGCGCAATACGTCATATGGCGCGAGACGAGGCCCAAGATACTAGACCCATCAACGTACGTCACGGCGTACTTCCGTGGCATAATCAACGAGACAGCCCTAGACGATCACATGGCCCTACACGGGATCCGGCCGGATCAGGTGCCAATCATGGTCGAGACGGCCCGGCCGTTACCCAACGTCGCCGACGCGTGGCGGTGGTTGAACAAGGACCTAATCGACGTCGATGACTTCATACGCTACGCTCGGGGCCTCGGATGGCGGGAGAACGAGGTCAGGACATGGATGTTAGATTTACAATACGACCTACGACTATTCGACCTCTACCGTATATTCGATACCGTAAGCACGGAGCCCCAGTGGCTCGTGGATAAATTGAAGATATACGGGTATTCAATCACCGACATCGAGAATGTAGCGTTAAGCATTCTGCGCCGGCCGTTCCGGGACGACGTGCGCAACATCGTACGCGGATTAATCGAATTGTACGAGATGGGATTGATAGACGATGAGAAGTTCATGGCAGAGCTACAGCGCCTCGAAGAGGAAAGCATGATGACGTTCAACGTCGTAGGCTGGGATGGATTAAACAGGGTATCGAGAACCGTCAAGGGGCCCATGTTCTATTTGACGGACTACGAGAAGAAAGCACTACTGGAATATGCGAAGTTCCGCCGGGAGCGCTACATAATCCGGCAGAAGCTATACGCGTTGCTACGTGCGCTTAGGGCCGGCCGTATAACACGTGATAAATTCGTTGAGGAGGCTAAGGCCCTCGGGATCCCAGACGAGTTGATAGAGACGCTAATCGAGACCGAGGCGAAGGTCTATACACCAAGCGCCACGTTCTTATTAACATTATCTGAAACACTAAGGCTGGATCCCAACTGGGTCCTGGAGAAACTGGACGAACTAGGCGTACCCGACGACCTCAAGCCGCACCTGTTAAAGTATGCGGTGTACAAGCGGCTGGATCCCTACATACGCCGTGTCGTCGAGCGGTATCACGACGAATTCGTTAACGGCTACATATCCGAAGAGGAGTTCAGGGAGCGTGTTAGGGCCCTGGGCCGGCCCGACGATGAAATTAACTTGTTGGTCATAGCGGGGAAGGCTGAGCGCAGGGTCCGGTTCAAGGCGGCGGCCCGCAGGGCCATCGTTAACGCCTATAAGAAGATGAAGATATCATACGACGAAGCCGTGACCCGTCTAGTAGCGATCGGATTAACCGAGGAGGCGGCGAGGGAGCTACTCAACGCCGCGAAGACCGAGCTAGACCTATACGCGAAATATGACCTGTGGAAGGACGAGGCGTCGGGCTACATAACAACGCTGCGGACCATGTACAAATACGGCTACATAGACTACGACACTCTAGTCCAAGAACTCAAAGCCGCGGGTAAGACCGACCAGGAGATATCATGGATAGTCAAGCGGGCTGACATGGAGTTCGAGCGTGAAATCAACAAGATACTCGAAGACGCCATATTGACGGCGCTCCGTAAGGATAAGATAACGCCGGAGCAGGCTGTAGAGGAACTCGTCGGTTTAGGAATGCGCCGGGAGAGAGCCCAAGCCCTAGTCTCCAAAGTGATGGCCGCAAAGAAGTTCGAGGGCTAGCCGGGACCTATTGACACTGTCCAATCATATTGATAATGCAATTATACACGGGTTCCGGTGCTTCCACTGGAGCCCACCACATGCCAGACACGGCCGGTGCCCGGTGTTAGTGGGTTCCACAGGAAACAGTGGAACCTGTGTATGATTACATTATCAATATGATTGTGTGTTGTCAGCGGTAGCGGTCGAGGCGTAGGACGAACACGGGCTTACCGGTTCGCGCCATGCCGACCATCTCGAATCCGGCCCGTTTGTACAAGGCGTTGCTGTGGTCGTCGAGGCCCATCGTCACGATTAACTCTTTACCCTCGGCGGCCAGCTTAGCCGCCAAGGCGTGAAGGAAGTCGACTAGGTAGTCTCCGGGGCAGAACTTCGCTATCCGGCGTATGAAGTACGAGCGCTTCGTATCCAAGCGGTACTTCACGAATAACCGATGGAATGGGCCGGGGTCGTGTAGGAATGCGCCGGCGCACCAGTACCCGTCGACCACGTAGACGAACCACCGGCCGCTCGCGAACCCCGGACTATACCCTTGACTATGGTACCGCTTCATCAACATACGGAACAAGGCTAGGTCTTCCTGGTCACGTAATTCGATAACTTGGGGGCCGCGCATATGTAGCACCATGTATAATAACGGCTATGAGCGGTTATAACAGTTACCGTGGATTATTGCATAATCAATATGATAATACTGTTATTACTGGCCCAGGTCCTTGCTCAGCTCGACTCCGATCGCGGCTGCTGTCACGAATCCATCGGTTACCAAGAACATGGCCGTGGGGTCTAGGACGGTTTTACCGGTTAACGCGTTGACCGCCGTGGCCAGTATGTACATGGCCAAGCCTCCTACGATCCCGATAGTTTGTCCAACGAAGAATGCCCGCACCATCTTAGCTGCGATGCTCGGCATCCCCTAACACCGGTGTGGTATTTAAGGTATTCGGGGTTATTATTATTAATGCGGCATGGGGTATAAAATAATACCCCATACAGACATATAATATATTGGGGACAAAGAGTCCCCGGGTGAAATGTGATGGCTCTGGTTGAGAGGGTAAGGGTTGAGGACCTCGACTCCAGGCTCCCCCGTTTTTTGGAGGGGGCCTGGAGCGTGGATAAGGTGGTAGAGATAAAGATAGACGGCGTAGAGAAGAACATAAAGGAGGTCGAGGTAAGCGTTAGAGAGCCAGACGACGAGGAGTACCCGAGGCTGGTCTTCGAGGTACAGCCAAGGCCCACGATGATAAACTCGCTGGTCTACGTCGAGATGAAGTTCCCGAGGCCATACACCGACTTGAAACAAGCCGCGAAGCAGGTCCTAAGGTTCGTCGAGGACTTCACGGACGAGGAGGGGATAATGCATGATGGATTCGGCGCCGCCGAGGCGTTCGTCGACCTATGCATGAAGCTCTACGGCGTCTACACGACCCGCGGAGTCAAGGCCCGCATCGAAGACACCGGCGGCGACTACCCGACAATCTCCGTCGACATCGAGTACCTCGGTTGAGGGGGGGTCGAGCATGGGCCGGGTCAAGGTGTCATCGAGGAAGGTGGGTAGGACCAGGATCCATCCCAAGGTCAAGATCGAGATCCTCGACTGGCCCGTAGGCAAGCTGGAGGCGTCGACTAACCCGGAGGAGGCGGAGATCATGAACATCCCCGGGCTGAGGATAACGTCGGAGCGGATGAGGATATGGGTCGACGGCGTAATGTACATGGTCGACATCGCCGTTAAGAGGGAGGGCCGCAAAACAGCCGTGATAGCGCATGCCTGGGAGCCGGACACGCAGAAGCCCATCGACGACGCCGACAACCGCTACGTCAACTACGACTCGGTAACATGGATCCTAGAATATGTAGAGAAGCTGCTAAGGAGGGGATAACCATGAAGTGGAAGGAAATCTATGAGGCGTGGGTCAAGGCCTATGAGGACTTCGAGGTTGACCCGCTGGCGCGGCTAATCGACGACCGATTAATACTACCCTTCGGCGTTGTAACGGTGATACGGAAGCCCGTTAAGAAGCCGAGGCAGAAGACCGTCGTCCTCGCCGTGATACACCACTGCACCACCACGGTAACGATTGTGGCCCACCGCCGGCCAACCCGGAGAGCCGACTGGATAGTATGGCTCCGAGTATCGTGAATCCCAGGGAGGCTGAGAGCCATGGAAGAAGATTGGGACGACGAGGAGTGGGATTGGGAGGACGAGGAGGAGGAGGCCTGCGAAGAGGAGTGCGAGGACATATGCATGGGAGACGAGGGCCTTGAGGATGAGTGCATCGAGCGGTGCTTAGATATGTGCTAGGGGGCTGAGAGCCATGGAGGAGGAGATTGAGTACATAATCGAGTATAAGGGCCGGAAGGCTATAGTCCGTGTCGTACCCGGTAAACCGTGGCTCGTGACCATCCCACGGATGCTACTTAATGATCTAGTTAATGATGGCGTATTCAAACTGCTAACCATGCTAAAAGACGACCTAGAGGTTGTGAACCATGGATGACGTGTTGGAGGTTAAGTCGGAGATTATCACGGTGAAGATGACGCCGTCATTAGTTGAGGCGCTGGACCGGTTCACTAGGATGCTGGGGAAGGGCTGGAGTCGCTCCGAGGTCATACGCTCCGCCATCCGTTTTTTCATCCATTACTGTCTGAGTAACGGTTGCTGTGAGGTCGAGGGCCACGTTATTTGTATCGACGGGGCCAAGCACGGGGAGGCCGTGGTGGTGGGGGTTGATTGAGAGGGAGCCATTATACATAATTCACGACCCGGAGCTAGCCAAGTGTATTCATTATGTTGCAACACAGAAAAACATTCGCTCATACTATAACTGGCTTCGCCGCTACGTCTACCCACTCGCCGAAGAATTGGGTATCAAGCTAGTCGATCACAGGCGACACCTAAACGATTTACTAATAAAGGCAAGCAGAAAGCACGGCAAACCCATACCGAGGATAATAACCGAAGCGATAGTGCTGTGGCTTTTAATTAACGGATGGTAGTCTATGGTGGTGAATATTGATTGACGGCGCCGGGGTCGGAGCGCCGGCCGCACCGCCTGCGATGGTTCATGGATTCATTTTTATTGCACCGGATAGCGTGGGTCCTATGCTCGCCGATGATGTACGGCCGGAACCCCCAGCCCTACCACTACACGGAATTAATGCTCGCTGTCGCCGACACCTGCGTACCCGTATACGGCGCATCCTTCGGGTCCCTATACCGCCAAGCCATCCACTACCTCGTCGAGGAGGGACTGTTGATCAAGGAGGAGCATCCCGAGGACAAGAAGAAATGGGAGAAGTGCATCGAGGAGGCCCGGAAGGACAAGCGCGTGAAGGACCCCCGGAAGTACTGCATGCAACGGAAGCGCATAAGGGTCCGGGTACTACTCAAACCATCATACGGCTTCTGCCAAGACTTCTGGACCCACATCTGCGAGACAACGAAGTACTGCGCCGTCGTGCAGGTAGAGTAACGGCGGGAGAAATACACGCGCGAACAACTACAACTACATATTATATAAGAAAAAGGTGTGTGTATAATATATATATATTATAATACGTTGTAGTTGTTGTCCGAGCTTGTATTTTTCCTACTCCTCTCTGGGCACGAAAAAACAATACAAAACAACAATAATAGATGTTACTAGGAGGGGTATCAAACGGTTTACCATATTATTATCCATATGGCCCAGGCTATGATTAGCCCGGCTATGGTGTAGCATAGGATGTGGACGGCGTAGTCTACGGCTTCGATGGCATCGGCGGCTACCTCGGCTTCCTTGGGGCTCAAGTAGAAGTATAGTTCCCCGCGTCGCATGGCCTTAGCGGCCTCGTGCAACGATGCGTGGGCTAGCAACGCTACGATCCCGGCCGTAAGCCACGCGAGTAAGGCGAATAGTATACTGGCGTCCATGGTCCCGCCTCCGTGTTTACTCCCCGGTTAATAGTTCTTCGAGGTCCTTGGTTGCTGTTTTGTCTATGTCGGTGGATTTGATTTCGATTTCGGCGCCGGTCTGTATGGCGTCTACTATCAACGTGAATATGGCGGCGAAGAACCCGATGGCCTCGGCGACGCTAAGGGGTTTCTCTACGTACTCGGGGGTCGAGCGGACGAGCTTGACGCTGTGGTCATCCGCTACGAGCCCGTAGCGCCGGCCCCCCGCATCAACCGTAACGTATATCCTATCCCGCTTCCACGAGAACCGGAGCCTCAAGCCTCCCGGCCCCCGTTATTTACTCCGGAATTTACATGTAGCACACTCGCAGTACTTCCAGCACTTCCTTGGGTCTATCCATGACCTGCTACATATTACCTCGCGTTTGATTTTACAGTACAGCGCTATACCCGTTTCTACGGCGTAGTCGCACACGGCGCACGGTATCGTTTTACCGATCAAGGGATGCTTCCTCACGGCTCTTCCACCTTGATTTTCACTCCGGCTTCGCGGAGGCGGTCGAGTAGGAACCGTACGAGGTTGGGGTCGATGTATCTGGCGAACGCGAAGAATAATTCATTAACGAATGTATGAGCCCTCCCCTCGCTCTCCACGTCTAAAACGATTTGTAGTCTATTGTATTCCATTTCGACCCTGACCGGGATTACGATGTGGATGGAGCCGATTTTTACCACTATCTCCATCATCCCTCGACCCCCGCTAGTTCGAGTAAGAATTTCCTTCCTTCCCTGGTTAGCTTGATGATGAATACGCCGCCGGCGTGGGCCCTCCGGCGCTCGACTAGGCCCTTAGCCTTGAGCCGGTGGATGGCTTGACGTGCCGCGTTTCCGCAGTCTTTGTATTTACGGCCGGCTTCCGCCGCCTCCGCGCATATCATGTCGTATAGTGTAGATGATGGGATCCCGTCGTATGAATCCCGTGATAGGAGCTTGAGGGCTAGCACTTCCAGCGCGGACAGCCCGAATAGACCATGGGTTACGCGTTTACCCCGCACACCACACCACCATCAAGAAAAAGTGTATGGGGTATTACTATGTAACAGGATAGGTTAGCCTGTGATTACTCCCACCACTTCCTCCTCTTCGGGACCTCCATCCGCAGGGACTCGGGTCCCGGGGCCGGCGGCGTAGCCTCGGGGGCTCCCGGAGCCTCGGGAGCCTCGGGAGCCTTAGCGGCGGCCTGCGCCTCATAGGCCCTCTCTGCCTCGGCGATGGTGTCAAGTAATATCTTCTGGCACTGGGGATGAAGCCAGATGTAGACTGCTTCCCCCCTTATCTCCTCGCCGCAGATGGGACAGCGCGGGTAGACCTTGGAGGGCTCCCCGGTCTCCGGGTTAATGTACGTGGTGGGCTCCGCGACGTTCTCCGGCCTCGGCGGGGGCTGGGGCTGCATGACCTGATAAACCGCCGCCTCACACTGCTCCGCCGTATAACCAAACCTTATGGCCCACTCCAGGACCTGAAGTATCTTCTCGCGGTCGGGGAGTAGGAAGGTCAGGTAATACGCGCACTGGACCCCAATACGCTTCCATCGTAATGCATTCAATACCTCCTCGGGTAACTGGGCTATCTTGTAGTATTTCTTTATAGTATCTTTAGATAATCCTACAATCTTCGTTATGGTCGCATAGTCATATTTGTATTGGTCTATCAAGGCCTTGATGACCAGCGCCTCGTCCGCCGGGTTCGTGGTACCCTTCTGTCGAGCCGTGATCAGGTTATCGATTAATATATCGCCGATGTCCCCTTCGCGTATAATACATGGTACGGTTTCTAATCCGATCTCCTTAGCAGCCCTTACACGGTGTAACCCGTCCACTAGAACCAATCCCTTATCCGTCTTGGTTACGATAATCGGGGATAGGATCCCCTTTGCTTTTATAGACTCCTTAAGCTCTTCATAGGTTTCTGAATCCATTAGTGATGTGACTCTTACATCGGGTACCATTATCTCGTCGATTCGACAGGTGTCGACCTTCGACTCCTGTCGAGCCTCTTCGTTAGCGGACAATTCTACCTTCACCTCTCTCTATCATCATATTACAGAACTTCGCTACTTCGGCGAGGTTACGCATCATCGTCTGCGCTATGAATCTAGCCGAATAATAGTCGCCGTACTGTACGTGCTCGATGAGATTGTCTATATTGTTCTTGACGTATAGTAATAGTTTCATGACGTATTCCATGTAGGACTCGCGCAGGTTAGGGCTCGGGCTAGGTAGGCCCTCCGCCATACGATACACCACCATATTATATGCGACGGCGGCCGGGGTAATATATTATGGCGGTATAGTATGGCGGCGCCGGCTGTTACCGCTTCCTCTATCTCCCCCATATAGTGGGAGTCATAAAAATATGCCGGCGGGCCCGCACGCACGCACGCACGCAAAAATTTATGACCGGGATATGGGGGGGTCGTAACACTCGGCGGCGGCGGCGGCCGGCCGCGTAATATATTATATGGTATAGTTCGCGGCGGCGGCGCATCGAGTTCCCTTCGACCGGCGTCGAACCCCGCCTTGGGCTCCGCCTTGCGCTGACGGCGCCACCGACGGCCGTCGAAGCCGTTGCGCTGAGCGGCCGAAAAGCGAGCGGCCGGAGTTTTCGAGCGGCCCCGAAAAGCGCCGCCGGGGCCTTTAATTCACGCCATGAACTCCTTCGACTTTGGTTGTAGATCTTGAAATTACATGAAATAATATCATTTATAATTATAG
>JALTPW010000970.1 GCA_026999335.1 Chromatiales bacterium | reverse complement strand
CGGCGGTATCGACCAGATCATCCACCAGCACGCAGGTGCGGCCTTCCACGTCACCGATGATATTCATCACCTTGGCCTCGTTGGCGCGCGGGCGACGCTTGTCGATAATGGCCAGATCGGCATCGTCGAGGCGCTTGGCCAGGGCACGGGCACGCACCACGCCGCCCACGTCCGGCGACACCACCATCAGCTCCTGGTATTCCTGGCGCCAGATGTCGCCCAGCAAAATCGGCGAGGCGTAAATATTGTCCACCGGTCTGGCGAAGAAACCTTGTACCTGATCGGCGTGCAGATCCACGGTCAGCACGCGGTCGGCGCCGGCGGTGGTAATCATATCCGCCACCAGCCGCGCGGTCAGCGGCACGCGCGCCGAGCGTGGGCGGCGATCCTGGCGCGAATAGCCGAAATAGGGAATGACGGCGGTAATACGATAGGCCGAGGCGCGACGCAGGGCGTCGATCATCACCAGCAGCTCCATCAGATTGTCATTGGTGGGCGAACACGTGGGCTGCACCACGAAAATATCCCGACCACGGACATTTTCCATGATTTCAACCGCGACTTCACCATCGCTGAACTTGCCTACATTGGCCCGCCCTATGGGCAGACTGAGGTAGTTCACCACCGATCGTGCGAGCTGTGGATTGGCGTTCCCGGAGAACACCATCATGCTGCCGTCAGACACGCGAAACCCCTGGAGAATAATGTTGAATGTTTAGTGTTGAATGTTTAATGAAACCACTGAACACATTCAGCATTAAACACTAAGCATTCAACATTAATATTATGGCTGGGCCGGCAGGATTCGAACCTGCGCATGCTGAGATCAAAACCCAGTGCCTTACCGCTTGGCGACGGCCCAGTAAAAAACCTCTTCAACCCCCGCAAACCGTCAACAACGGCGAGCGGTTGCAACCCCGCGCGACAATTGCGCGCCAGCGGCCTGCGGCCTGCGCGGCCACATCTCGCGCCTGCGCTGCGCGCTCAAAGGCAGCAAACACGCAGGCACCAGTGCCGGTCATACGACCCACCGCGCGCGCATTCAACCACGTCAACGCCGCATCGACGTCAGGGTAAGCCGCCCGAACCAGAGGTTCGAACACATTTTGCCCACCCCCGGCGAGGTAATCGCGTATTTTGATAGGTTGGAGATCGCGTGTCAATTGCGGATCAGTAAACAATTCGGCCGTGGCAACATGGGCATCGGGCCGCAGAATCACGAACCAGGGCTCCGGCAGATCGACGACCTGCAACCTTTCACCCACCCCCTCGGCCCAGGCGGCGCGGCCGTGCACAAACACGGGCACATCGGCGCCCAGCTGCAGCCCCAGCGCAGCAAGACGGTCTTCCGACAGCCCCAGACCCCACAGCCGGTTGAGCGCCACCAAGGTGGTGGCGGCATCGGAACTGCCGCCACCCAGACCGCCGCCCATGGGCAGGCGCTTGTCGATATGAATTTCCACCCCCTGCGGACAGCCGCTTTCCGCCTGCAGAAGACGCGCCGCTCGTACCGTCAAATCGGCCTCTTCCGCCACGCCGGCAAGCACCTCGCGACGCCGCACCACGCCACTGTCATCGACGCGAAAATACAGCTCATCAGCAAAGTCGATGAATTGAAACAGGGTCTGCAACTCGTGATAGCCATCCATGCGGCGGCCGGTGATATGCAAAAACAGGTTGAGTTTGGCCGGGGCCGGCCACGACACGGGGGTAAGCTCTTTCATGGAAAACGAGTGTACTGTATCGGCGCTCAGACCTGCACATCCCAGCGTTCAATCACCAGACGCACATTCAACTGACTGTTTTCAATGGACATTTTCCGTGGCAAAACGACATTCTGCACATGCATGTAACCCCGATAGCGGATATCCCAGCTGGCCTGCTGCATTCGCGCCAAGCGGCCAGCGCCATCATATTCGAGATTTGACGGCATGCCCGGCTGCGGCAGACCGGTCACCCAGTAGCGCAAGCCGGCCACCGGCAGGCGCATACCGAAAAACCGATACAGCAGGCTTTCGGCATCCGCGGCGGTGAATTCCTTGCCATCGGGCACCGTCATGTGCACACCGGCATTGTCACTGTGCAGCCGGGCGGCACCCATGCCCATCGGCGCATCGAAGGCAATATGAAACTGCCCGCCCCCCTGCCGCCAGCGCAGCTTTCCACTCCAGCTATCGTCCTCCGTACGCACCGAAATACGACCGGACAAAGCCCATTCAT
>JALTPW010000969.1 GCA_026999335.1 Chromatiales bacterium | reverse complement strand
GATCGGGTGTTGTCTCAAGCCGGGATGCCCAAGGTAGAACGATCCTGCCGTCCCTCCGTTATTGACGCCTATCTTCCCTTTATTCGTGAGACCCTGAAGCAGTACCCCAGCCTCACTGCCAGCCGTCATTAGCTCTTCCATGGCATATCATCCCAATGTAGGTAATGGTGTACGGCTTCTTCAGCAATGCTATAACCATGACCTCGGCTATTGGCCCTTTTAAACTTTACTTTTGCATCCTTCAACAAAGTTTCGGTTACGGATAAAATATCTGTGATGTCTCCTTCGACGTAATTATCATAAGCTACCTCAAACAATTCTGATAATTTTCTTGCCTTTGAATTTGATTTTTCTTTTTCATAAGCAACTTGCTGCGTATATTGCAACATGCTTGCTATCACAACTGATAGTCTATGTGTTCTTCCGTGAGGAACTAACTTCTTGAGCATATCTATCCATGTGTTGTATATCTTCTTGCCAACCACAGCCTCAATCATTTTTCTTTAAGTCTCCCTTTTTTGGAGCTAATGCCCGATGTTGACAGGCCAATTTGCCCGGCATAATGGATGGAGCGTAGCGGAATCCGATTATGCCGGGCAAATCGGCCTGCCGAACGACACAAATAAGCGGCGGCGCTTTTTGCCGTCCGCTTGATTTGCTTGTTATGCCATTATTGATGCGCCACCGGACGGAGTTCGTAAATTCGCCCGTATTTTGCCGCCGACTCCAAATCCCCTTGGCGAATAGCATCCCTTACATCATCCAGTTTATAAGCATCCTGAACGCTGATATAAGGTGACCAACCAGTGTCGTCTTCCAATAATTCAACTTCTACTTCGGCTACATAGTGGCCTTCATGTACATACTTAATTTTCTTGCGCTGTTTCATCACTACCGCCTCCTCATGAATGACTCATTCCACCGCTCCGGATCAGGCCGATAGGCGGTAATTAGAACCGCTGGCTTATCATGTCCTTTCGGGATACCCCATACAACATGGATCGGCAACCCGGAATTATCCTTTTGCAACAATAGAACACATGGTCCTTTCGGATAGCTCGGATACTCTTCAACAACCGCAGCATCAGAAATTCCACCGAGCACTTCTCTCACAGTCAAACTATCCTCGGCCAACTCATCATATCCGTGCTCAGATATCCGAACATCTCCAGCGCTTACCAATGCACGCACTTTCCGAAAGAATTCACTCAAACTCTATTCTCCATGTGAGATAGCGTGTTTCTCAGGGCATAACGTCGCGGGTAAGCGGACGGCCAACACCGAGCTTTCCAAGTACGATAATCTTCCATTTTCCACTACCCTCAAACAAATGCCGCAGTAGGCCGATCCGCTTGAGCCGCCTTGTTATGTTTCGTCTTCCGGCAACTTGAGTAAACGTTCGCTACGCCACACCCGTATAACGTGAACTGATTTTTGCTCTCTCAAGTAAACAATGCGAAACGGAGAATGGATCAGCTCCCTTATTCGCTCCTCCCCAAACTCTGGCACAACGCGGCCTATATTCGGATTGTCTATCAATATTTGAAGGTGCTCAATAATCGCTTCTACAAACTGCTTGCCAATATGAGGAACACCTTCATCTTTGTAGTATTTCTTAATACTTGCTAAATCACTATAAGCTGAGTTGGATACAAATATTTTCACTTACTCAATACCCAGCTTTTTCTTTACCTCATCAAGCTCTAGCTCTTTTCCTTCACGAATATCCATCAGACCGGCGGCAATAGCCTTCATAAACTCTCTTTCTTCTTCATTTTTTTCGTATTCATCAAGGCCCTGCATCACAGCTACGCCTCGGCCTCGGCTAGTAAGCAACACAGGACGATGGGTATCTTTGGCATGATTTACCACTTTCCCAGGGTTAACCTTCAGATCTGTAAGGGGAATTATATCTTCTGAGAACTTCGTTTGCATGGGAACGACCTCATTTATTGGACATTAACAGGTCTAATTATAGCACCTATTAACAGGTCTTCAATGAGCGCTGCGGGAGCTGCTTGAACTGTGGCGTTCTAGAAACATAACGTCGCGGGTAAGCGGACGGCCAACACTGAACTTTCCAAGTACGATAATCTTCCATTTCCCACTATCCTCAAACAAATGCCGCAGTAGGCCGATCCGCTTGAGCCGCCTTGTTAGCATGGGCAGAAAGCTTCATGCCAGCATGGCGCCTAAACAATCACTGTGCCTTTTTGGGCGAA
>JALTPW010000968.1 GCA_026999335.1 Chromatiales bacterium | reverse complement strand
CATCATGGCTTGGAATTTCTGTCTATCAGCACCGCTGTCATCCACGATACGTTGCAATGGGATCTTGTCGTCAGCCAACGCTGGATCAGCCCCGCAAGCGACGGTCATTACCCGTCTACTTTTTCAGGAACTGGCGCCAAGCCGGGCGCGCACGATCTCGAGATCCCGCACCGTATCCACTCCCGCTGGCGGCGTCTCGACGGCCTCGGCCACGTGGATACGCTGGCCGTGCCAAAGGGCGCGTAGTTGTTCGAGGGATTCCATATCCTCCAGATGGCAGCTTGGCCAGTCGACGTACTGACGCAGAAAACCGGCACGGTAGGCGTACAGGCCAATGTGTCGGTAATGCTCCGAGCGTACTGGCAACGTCTCAGTGGTACTGGCGAAGGCATCGCGATCCCAGGGAATCGCCGCACGGCTGAAATATACCGCCATGCCCTTGGCGTCCATCACCACCTTCACCACATGGGGGTCGAACAGCTCGGCGGCGGTGGTGATACGACAGCATACCGTGGCCATGCCGGCAACCGGGTGCAGCGTCAGATTGTCCGCCACCTGGTGTATCACCGCCGGCGGCATCAGTGGTTCGTCGCCCTGCAGGTTGACGACAACCCGCCCGTCATCGAGGCCCAACTGATCCACCACTTCGGCGAGGCGATCAGTGCCGGAACGATGCTCGCTCGATGTCATGCATACGCGCGCACCGAAGCCCTCGGCGGCGACCTGCACACGGCTGTCATCGGTGGCGATGATCACGCTCTCGGCACCACTTTCCTGCGCACGCTCGTGCACGTGCTGAATCATGGGTTTTCCGGCAATATCCAGCAACGGCTTGCCCGGCAGACGCGTGGCCGCATAACGGGCGGGAATGACGACACAGAAACTCACGGGGCGGTTCTCAGTTTGAATTCAAATGCGCTTGCCACAGAGGCACGGAGAACTTCGTGTTCTCTTGTGCCTTTGTGGCAACAGATATTTTGCGGCTTCAGGCCACCTCTTCGTCCGGCGCCAGCACCCGCGCCTCGTCTTCCAGCATCACCGGAATATCGTCACGGATCGGAAAGGCCAGCCGGTCACCCTTGCAGATCAGTTCCTGCGCCTGCTTGTCGTAGACCAACGGCCCCTTGCAAAGGGGGCAGACCAAAATGTCGAGCAATTTTTTATCCATGTGTTTTTCCTATCAGGCGTAACAATATTTGGGGAACACGCTCATCGAGCTGCGCATCCACCGGCAGGTACCAATGATGGGCCTTGGCGAAGGCCTGACATTTTACCGCATCCTTTTCCGTCATCAGTACCGGCAATTCATCGCCGAAGTCGAGATCCCCGGCGCGGAAGGGATGATGGTCCGCAAAGGGATGCTCGATCACCGCGAGTCCGTGGCGAGTCAGCAACTCAAAAAAACGCCGCGGATTGCCAATGCCGGCGACGGCATGCACAGACTGACCGGCAAACTGCTGCAACGGCCGGGTTTGCTCATCGTGCAACAAATTGCACAGACTCGCAGGCCGTAGTTCCATGGCGTACTCACGCGCGCCGGCGCTGCCATTGGCGATCACCACATCCACGGAACGCAGACGCCGCACCGGCTCGCGCAGTGGCCCTGCGGGCAGGCAGTGGTCGTTGCCAAAACGCCGCACACCATCGACCACGGCAATCTCCACATCGCGCTCCAGCCG
This sequence comes from Chromatiales bacterium, assembly GCA_026999335.1. Classification (GTDB taxonomy): domain Bacteria; phylum Pseudomonadota; class Gammaproteobacteria; order SZUA-152; family SZUA-152; genus DRQN01. The sequence continues at coordinate 545 of JALTPW010000968.1, read as the reverse complement.
ATAGTGCTGCAAGCCATCGTCACTGATGATGATGTCGCAATCGGCATCTTGCAACAGTGCCCGTGCCGCCGCCGGGCGATCCGGGCCTACCGCCATCGGACAACGGCAACGGCGCGCCAGCAGCACCGCCTCGTCACCGACTTGGCTCGGATCACTGTCCGCCCGCACCGGCTGTGGCCAGTGATCCGCGCCACCACCGTAGCCCCGGCTGATGATACCGGGGCGATAACCTGCTTTGCGCAACAACGCCACCAGCCAGGCCACCATGGGCGTCTTGCCGGTGCCGCCGACACTGATGTTTCCCACCACAATGACCGGCACGGGAAGCCGCACCGTTTTCAGCAGGCCGCTACGGTAGGCCCAGCGACGAGCCAGGGCAACGGCACAGAACAACCACGACAGTGGCAACAACAACAGTGTCAGCGGGGTGGTGCGATACCAGTGCGACTCAAGGCCATTCACGGCTGCTTCGCCTTGCCGGGTCAATCGGCGCTGGCAGGCGGGGAGTCATTGAATTGCATGCGATACAGGGCTGCATAATCCCC
>JALTPW010000967.1 GCA_026999335.1 Chromatiales bacterium | reverse complement strand
TGTGCGCCAGGTGATGCTCGGTGGCCTCAGCTGCCACGATGAGAATTGCGCCCCGGTGCTGCTCATCTGCCGTAGCGGCAAACGTTCGCAGGAGGCCGGTGAGGCCCTGGTCAAGGATGGCTTTCCGGATGTCTACAATGTGCTGGAAGGCTTCGAAGGCGAGTTGGATGACGAGCACCACCGTTCATCACTGGGTGGCTGGCGTTTTCACGGTTTACCTTGGGAGCAGTGCTGAAAAACAACTCTTGTTTTGGAGCGGGCCATGCCCGCGATCTGTCTCTTTTCTCACCTGCGGGCAATCGCGGGCATGGTTCGCTCCTATGGATATATCCCATGCTAAAATGACCAGCCATTTTCCAGCAGGCCGATATTCATCATGAGCAAGACCCTCGAACAACTCCTCGCCGAGCGCATCGTCATCCTCGATGGCGCCATGGGCACCATGATCCAGCAGTATGAACTGGACGAGGGCGGCTACCGGGGCGAACGTTTTGCCGACTGGCCCAGTGATCTCAAGGGCAACAATGACCTGCTTACCCTGAGCCAGCCGCAGATCATCCGCGACATCCACGGCGAATATCTAGCCGCTGGCGCGGATATCCTCGAAACCAACACCTTTAACGCCAATTCGGTATCCATGGCCGACTACGGCATGGAATCGCTGGTCTACGAGATCAACGTGGAAGCCGCACGTCTGGCGCGCGAAGCCTGCGATGCCATCGCCACCCCGGACAGCCCGCGCTTCGTTTCCGGCGTGCTCGGCCCCACCAACCGCACCGCCTCGCTGTCGCCGGACGTCAACCGCCCCGGCTTTCGCAACATCGACTTCGATACCCTATGCGAATCCTACCTCGAGGCCATCAAGGGCCTGGTGGATGGCGGCTCGGACATCCTCCTGGTCGAGACCATCTTCGACACACTGAATGCCAAGGCCGCCCTGTTCGCCATCGAGGACTATTTTGAGACCTCGGGCAAACGCCTGCCGGTGATGATCTCCGGCACCATTACCGACGCCTCCGGACGCACCCTGTCCGGGCAGACTGCCGAGGCCTTCTGGAATTCCCTGCGTCACATCGAGCCCATCAGCTTCGGTTTCAATTGCGCCCTGGGCGCCGACGAACTGCGCCAGTATGTCGAAGAGGTGGCCGGCATCGCCAACTGCCACATCAACAGCCACCCCAACGCCGGCCTGCCCAACGCCTTCGGCGAATACGACGAGACCCCAGCACAGATGGCCGCCGAGATCGGTGAATGGGCCGAGAGCGGCTTCATCAACATCATCGGCGGTTGCTGCGGCACCACCCCGGCGCATATCAAGGCCATCGCCGATGCGGTGGGTAAATTCCCGCCACGCAAGGTGCCGGAAGACACCCATCTGACCCGCCTGTCCGGCCTTGAGCCGTTCAACATCGACGCCGATTCACTGTTCGTCAACGTCGGCGAGCGCAACAACGTCACCGGTTCGGCCAAGTTCAAGCGTCTGATCCTGGAAGAGCGCTTCGACGAGGCCCTGAGTGTGTCGCGCGAACAGGTGGAAAACGGTGCCCACATCATCGACATCAACATGGACGAGGCCATGCTCGACGGCAAGGCGGCAATGATCGACTTCCTCAACCTCATCGCCTCCGAACCGGACATCGCCCGCGTACCGGTGATGGTGGATTCCTCCAAGTGGGAGATTATCGAGGCCGGCCTCAAGCGCCTGCAAGGCAAGGGCATCGTCAATTCCATCAGCCTGAAAGAGGGTGAGGAGAACTTTCTCCACCACGCCCGCCTGGTTCGTCGCTACGGCGCTGCGGCGGTGGTCATGGCCTTCGACGAAGAAGGTCAGGCCGACACCTTCGAGCGCAAGGTGGAAATCTGTACCCGCTCCTACAATCTTCTGGTCGAAAAGGTCGGTTTCCCGCCGGAAGATATCATCTTTGACCCCAATATCTTCGCCGTCGCCACCGGCATCGAGGAACACAACAACTACGGCGTGGACTTCATCGAGGCCACACGCGAGATCAAGCGCACCCTACCCTATGCCCTGATCTCCGGTGGCGTATCCAACGTGTCGTTCTCCTTCCGTGGCAACAACCCGGTGCGCGAGGCCATCCACTCGGTATTTCTCTACCACGCCATCCAGGCCGGCATGGACATGGGCATCGTCAATGCCGCACAGCTGGCGGTGTACGACGATCTGTCCGACGACCTACGCGAGCGGGTCGAGGACGTGGTACTC
>JALTPW010000966.1 GCA_026999335.1 Chromatiales bacterium | reverse complement strand
ACCGTGGAAAGCGCCGCCAGATCAAGTGTGCGCGATTGGTTGATGATCCCCTTGTACGACATAACTCACCTCGTTGACGGGTAGTTGTTGACAAAATCCTGGACCGATCCCGCGCCAAGCGCGGTGTTGTAGTGCTCCTTCCAGTACGCGGCAAGGCCTTCCACGTCATTCGCGTCTGGCAGCGGCTCAGGCACGCGCAGGTAGTGGATCCGCGCCATGGCCGCTGCATAATTCACATTACCGATCATCTCATTGGCCAGGCTCGATGCCTGCCAGCCGCCGGCTATGTCGTAGACTTTGGCCTCCAAGTCCTTGCGGTAAGCCAGGTAGTTTCGGTGGATGTCGTCATGCGTCGCCGGCTCCATCTGGAACAGACCGAGCGCTGGCCCACCCTTTAGCTGGTGAATGTAGTTGGCGCGAGACTCCACCATAACAGTGCCGATCAGCAGGTTTTCTGCAGCCAGGGAATAGAGGCCCAGGTAGCGTAGGACGGGCTCGATCACGTATTCGCGGAGTTGTGTAATATCCATATTAGGGTTCTCTCACGATTGTCCAGTTGGTTATCTTCATTCGCTGTGAGGCGACCGATGCCTTGGGATCCATTTTTGCGTAGAAGATCACATCATCATAGTTAGACGGGCCAGCGCCGGACGTTGGCAGATTTGTGGTGATTGTGTAGTCTGTCCCGTTTACGGTAAACGTGGCGCTGACGCCGGGCTTAAAATCAATCTCTACGGTCATCCAGGAGTTATATACTCCGGCGTCTAACCCGCTGACTGCTACTGTCATCTCCACCGCAGTTTCTGCGCCTGTGCTGCGTGATTTACTAACAGCCTCAAACTTTGAGTTTGTATCGTTAAACCTTATGGCGAGGAAATTAGCATTTGCGAATATGTCGCCAAAACCGACGATAAAATATCTGTTGGAATCCCACGACCACGAACTGACCCCGGTGTCCTGAAAGGCGAGTGTAAATTTACATCTAATTCTTTTCGTAAAATTTACCAGGTTTACGGGTGCGGTTCCTGAACTAGGTATGATCCCTGGCCCATTTAATTGCACCTCCTCCGCGTCACCCGCAGTATTGGTGTCTCGCAATACAATAGACGATCCATTTAGTTCAACCACTCCCCCGCCAGACAGTATGGTGGTATATGCGTCCAGGGACTCAAACGTCAGACTGCGGTGATAATTATCAGCTAAACCAACATTAAGCGTTTGGTTGTAAATCGCTGCCAAGAGCGAATCAACCCCCAGCGTCGCCCTCGCCGTCGCCGCGTCTGCATCGTCCAGCAGCGTGTCGATGTATGCCGATACCGGGCCCAGGTTCGCCGAAGCTCCGGCGGCCGCGATAGGGTTGCCATTCGCGTCAAACCCCAGGAACTGGTTGGCACGGCTGACAGGCAGCACCAGACCGCTGGCGGGATCCGAATCGGCGAGCTGTATCGAGCGCCCCAGCTTGGTAACGATCTGCTGCAGAATAGCGATCACTTTGTCAGCATCGCCGTCGAGCGTGTCGGCAAGCAGGTCGCCGAGATCCTGGTAGTCAGTGGTTCGTTTAACCTGCACGTCCCGGACGATGGTCACAATATCGCCCGAGCTAGCAGCGGTCACCAGGGTGACGTTGCCGCCGTTCTGATTGCCGGCGCCGCTCACAGTATAGTCTGTGGTAAGCGTCAATATGTCTGCGGTGTCGTCCGCTGTCTGCCCGTTGGGAGTGAGGTACACCTTGAGATCGGCGTCCTCGAAGATCTCGAATGGATAGGCAAAGACCGTCTGGCCCGCGCTCGCGGTGTATTGTACGCGGCTGCCGTTGTCGTCTATGGGCATGAGCTATTCCCCCGCCGCGGCCGCAATATCCGGCGCGCGATCTGGTGCGGCGTCGCCTGGTTGCCACCAGTACGACTGTTTCAAGTCCCGCCGGCGCTTGCGGATCATGCGCCGGAATCGCCGCGAGGCCTTGGGGTCAGCCATAAGCTGGAGCTGATCCGCGACAAGGCGCTCGAAGGCCAGCCGGGTGTACCAGATTGAGCTGCCTGGGGTATAGCTCTTGAGGAAGTTTACAAGGTCGCCGCCGATATTTGCATCTTTTCCCTGCACCAATTCCTGCACATTTCCTATGGTTAGCTGGGCAATATCATCGGCAAGATCCGCCATGGGACCGGCCATCGTCATGGTCAGGCTCTTGCCGAAGCGATTGACGTCCGAAAAGAGGAAGTCCCCGTAAATGCCGGCCCCGCCACCCTGGACGAAGGCCGCAGCCCAGAACTTCGGATCCGTCATGTCGCGCGGATCCTTGCCTCGCGCCATCTCCTTGGCCTGCATGGCTATGGCGCCGAGGACCGTGGTGCCAATCATGATCTGCGCCAGGTAGGCGCCCTTGCCCTTGAGCCCGAGCTGAGTAGCGCCGCGGTACAGGTGGGTCGTGATCACCGTGATCGGGAAGCTCTTGAACATGAACAGCGAGCGGGACACTTCGCCCACGATGGTGCCGCGCCGTTTGCCGGCCGTGGTGATAGCACGCACGCGCGCGTCCGGTGTCGGCACGGCAAAGTCGGTCTCGGTGAGGATCATCTCCTGCAGTTTGGTGGCCAGGGCGGTGCGAGCGCCCTCCTCCAGGTCTTCGCGGCGCATCAGGTTATCCACCGAGAAGAACCGGACGCCCTGGTGCTCCAGAGGATCCGTGGCACCCATCTTTGCCCAGTCGTCGGGCGTGATCCCGTAGCGCTTGAAGGCCTCCTGCAGCGGCTTGGGCAGCGCGTCGAAGCCCTTGCCGATCTGCTCACCGATGAAGCCCATGAACTCCATGCCGAAGGCCTTGCGCCCGGCATCCGTCCAGGCCGACAGCAGGCTCGCGCGCATGGTGAAGTCGGCAACCCGGGCTGAGAAATTGGCACCGGTCACCTCGGTGAACCGGTTTGCCGCCAGCGCGCGGGTCATCCAGGCATCCGCGGTCAGCCCCATTTTGACCGCCAGCAGGCGGTCCGCCTCGTTTTTCGGGTTCATCAGGGAGAGCTGGCGGGAAAACACCTTCATGGCCGGCAGGCCGTTGAACCGCGCCGTCTGGCGCAGAAAGGCAATGTCCGACACCGAGGACAGGAAGGCGCTGCCGAGCTTGCTGGCTACCAGCAGATTGCGAACGGACTGCATGAAGTCGCCTAGCCTTACGCTCGCGCCCGTGTTTGCTCTCCCGCTGACCGTGTCCCACACGGCGTCGACGAAGTCCAGCCGCGTGCCGCCGAGCCCATCCTTGACGGCCACGTCCCGCAGGTAGCGGAAGGTCGCCTCCGGGTTTGGCCCCATGACCTCCAGGCGCGCAATGTCGCCGGCCATGCTGTGCAGGTGGTCCGTCAGCGTGGTGTAAATGTCCGCGTGGCCAAACTCATCGTGGTACGCCAGCCAGGCGTCCGCGTCTCGGAACACCAGGACGCGGTGATCCTGGCGCCGGTTGGCCAGCTTCTTGCCGCCGATCCGGCCCGGCATCATATCCACCAGGCCATCGGTCACGATGCGGTCATAGGCCTGTTGCAGCATCAGCTCCAGCTCCATGTCGTCCATGGGTGCGCCCAGCTCGTTGAGCATCTTCTCGCGGTTGAGCAGCGGCTTGATGCGCTCGATCCACTGGGTTTTCGACAACTTGCCTACGCGCAGCGGGTCATGGTACTGGGGCATACCCCAGTCCTCGCGCTTCGGGATCGCCCCGCCGGCGCGATTAAAGCGCTGCCGGGCGGCTTCGGCCGTGTCGCTCCACATCCTGGCGAAGGCCTTGGCGTCCGGATCCCCGGAATCCATGCCGAACAGCTCGCGGACCATGTTCCGCAGCCCCTCGACATCCTGAGAGAATCCCAGCTTTTTTGTGCGGTATTTCGACAGCGCGTCGGCAAACTGGGCGTGGAGCTGTGCCAGGATCGCCGTCGTCCGATTGTCGATGTTCGACACGCCGGCGCGGCCGGTCAGATCTTTGACCAGCAGGGCCATCAGGCCCGCCGCCGTGCCGTCCGGGTGGCTACGGATGGTAGTCAGGGTGCGGTTGAGCGCTATCGCCTGTAGCGCCGTCTGGCGGCGCCTGAGCGCGATCTCCGCTGCGCTGGATTCGAGCGCTGCGCGCTCTGCGGCGCGGCGTGCCGCCTCCGGGGAGAGCTGACCGTTGACGTTGACGGCCCGCTCGAAGCCCTCGACGCGGTGCTCCAGGTCCAGGCCGAGCTGCTCGTCGATCTTGCCGGTAGCCTGTGCGGCCTCGATGCAGTCTTTGAGGTTTGCCATTTACTTGTCCCAGCAGGTAAAGAGATCGTCAATCTTGCCCGCATCTTCGTCGATCTCGTCGATAATTTCCTTGAGTGGCCGCGTTTCAACGACCGGTGCCCCGTCTTCCATTCGCACCCCGACGGGCACCTCTAAGTCGGGATTTTCTTGCAGGATACGTTCTGCATCCTTTGTATATAAGGAGTCGTCTGCTACAATGTCATCGGTGACGGAGGACACGCCGATGGCTTCATTCGACGACGTAGAGATCTTTGCCGACTGGGAAGGCCGGCCCGCTGTGGTCGTGACCACTCCGTCAGGCGGCGAGGCCGCGTTCGTGATCACGCGATCCGAGCCTGGCGTCTGGACGTCCGTCAATCCGGCCGACGTGACTGACTCGGCGCGCCCGCTCTCGCGTGACAGGTTCGAGGCGATATTCTCCGACGAGCTCGCCGAAGCACCCGAGACCTTTCCGCCGCTGCCGGGCGAGAACGTATCCGCCGCATAAAGCCCCCGCCATTCCGGCGCTGAATCCTTGAGCGCCCCTGAGTACAGCGCCTGCATTTCCTCGCGCAGAACGCGCGCGGCCTTCTCCATGCCGGGCTTTGCCACCTCCACGCCGTTGATGGTCACAACCATTTTGCGACGCTTTTCATACATCTTGTGCCCGCCACCCTTCTCCTTGGCTTCGAGCACATTCGGCTCCCATATCTGGATCTCGCCTACTGTGCCGTCATCGAATCGCACCGCTACCTTGCGGTCAAAATAGCCGTCCGGCGTGACAAACCAATCCTCGTCGAGTACCTCCAGTCGTTTGCCGAGCCCGGTGACAATCGCGTCACCATCAGACGGCTTTGATACCAGGAATCCGGCCCGGACAATATCTTTCATTTCGCCGGGCTTTTTACCTTTGTCGATGGCGCGACCTTCGGCAGTTTTTCTGACTTTGATTCCGGGGTTTGAGAACTCGACACCATCGAGATCGTCGGCAATACCTTTTCCGATTTCGCCCAGCTCGTCCTGCCACTGCTGCGCGACCGCATAAACATCGTCCCAATCGCGCCCTATTTGCTTCTCGATCAGCGCGTCTTCGACAGACTTGCGCAGGTCGTTGGGTACGTCGTTCAGCTTAATCGGCTTCCCGACCTTGAACTCCGGCGCTTTTGGTGTCGAGACACCAGCATCGTCCCGCACTACGCGCATGAATTCGTCCACCACCTTGCGGATAGGCTCGCCAGCTTTCAGGCGCTGCGCGGCCTCATTGAGTGCGTCGCTGATCGGACCGGCGGTGTTTGCAGTGCGAGAGAGCTGCGCCATGGCCAGATTGTCGGCGCCCAGTCGCTCCGCGTTGGCCTGCGCGTCCAGAATGTTTCCGGCGCCGGCGATCTCGTTTTCCCTGTCGACCAGGGTACGGAATGTCTGACGATCCTTGCGGAGGCGTCGCATAGCGTGATCCAGTACGCGCGCGCGCTCCTTGAACAGTGAGCTCGCCACCTCCTGCTCACCAAACAGATCAGCGGTTGTCTCACGCTGGAAGCCGGCGGCCTTCACCTGGTCGATCATCGCCTGCGCCTGGGTCACGTTGGCCGGCTCGGCCTGTGCCAGTACACGGATTGCGGCCATTTGCTCGGCGGGATCGCTGAAAGATTGCCCCACCAGTGCCGCGAACCGCTGATCCACCACCTCGTTGACGGCCGCCTGGAATGCCTCATCCGACAGCTTCGCCAGTCCCTGCGCATCACGTACCAGGGCGCTGCGCGGCGGCAACGGTGGCAGGTCAGCAAGATCGCCGCCGGTCTCACGCAGCACCTTCGCCGCGTCCAGCGCGGTGCCAGTGCCCTCGGCGATATTCTTGACGGCGGCAACCTTGCGAGCCATGGCGTCGCTGACACCGTCCGCCTCGCGCAGCACTATCGTATTGATGCGAACCTCGGCGGGATCCTGTCCTGCGGCGATGGCGCGGCGCGCAAGCCCAAGGCGCTGGTGACCGTCGACAATGAATCGGCGGCCGCCGGCGTTCTCCCATACGATAGACACGCCGGCTAGAGTCGGGTCGAAGCGCTCGACACCCTGCAGGCGCTCGCTGACGCCGAACTCGTCGCCGCCCTGTTTGAACTGGAAGCGGGCCGCGTCCACCTCGATCGACTGTGGATCCAGCGACTCCAGGCCCACCGGCGGCGCCGGATCTTCGCCGAGGATTCGACCGACGTCGGCTGCCTGTCCGTTGCTCACGTCCTCCACGGCCTTGTTGTAGGCCTGGATATGGCGCTCCTGTCCGGCTGGATCGTCGCTGCGGTAGGGGCTGCGCTCGAAGATCTCCGCGGCGTCCTCGATGGCCTGCGCGGCCACCTCAGTGTCCGGTGTCGGGATCACGTCGCCGTCCTCGACGGCCTTGCGGTAGCGCTCGACGAGGCGGCGATAGCCCCCTTTTACCTTGCCAAATGCGGCCGCGACTGGTGGCACGGCACCTGAGAACACCGCGCCGCCGGCCGCGGCATAACCGATATTGGCGAAGGCGTCGCCCACGGTGTACTCGCTGCCGATCTCCTGCTTGTATTGGTAGACGAATGGCTGGATCAGTGCCTCCGATCCGGCACTGAACCCCACGCCGACGCCACCGGCCTTGAGGGTACGCACCAGCAGGTTGCCGGATCTCGCCAGCGCAATAGGCG
>JALTPW010000965.1 GCA_026999335.1 Chromatiales bacterium | reverse complement strand
CGAGCGAAAAAACGGGAAAAAAAACACCCACTAAATTCGGAAGTATTCACACCAACAGGGTCAGAAATTTATGGCTTTTGCCAGAGACTACCACTACTACCGTAGGTATGATTGATATAGGGCACGTACCGCCTACCGACATATTGCATCATTCGGCTGATTCCCTGTTTATCGTGAGGTGTGGCTAAGATGTGGATGTGATTGGTCATCAACGCATAGGCGTGGATGTCACAGTGGTATCGTTCAGCAGCCTCTTCTAACCACCCGAGGTAGGCCTGATAATCACCGGCCTCAAAAAACACCGGTTCACGGCTGTGACCTCGCTGTACTATGTGAACCGGTACATCCGGTAAGAAAAAACGTGGTTTGCGTGGCATGTTCTCTGCTCTATCGTGATTACAGTCTAGGCTACCACCAACAAGGCTTTCTTTAAAGGGCTCTGACCCCTTTACCGGACCCCTTTACCGTTCAATACGCCGGTCTGACCTGTTGTGTCATCACTGATTCAAAATCTTCGCAATCGTTGACAGGTGTACACAGCTCCAAGAGATATTGGAGCTGTACACAAGACCATCAAGTAATTGCTTGTCCGATACCAGCTCTACGAAGTGCCGCTTCATTTACCCCCCTTCCTGAACAACAGTCTGCCAATTTACCATTGACCGCTACGGCAGGTACTGATTTGATTCCTAATGTTGCCGCTCTTTTGCTTGCTTCATCACTATTCATATCAAGAATAGTGACCTCGCAAGATGGGCAAGCCATTTTATTGACTAAATCAATCGTTTCTTGGCAAATGGAACAACCCGCACTAAAGATTTCAACGTGCCTTTTTGATGTCATGATAATCACCTCTTTTAATGTTTTGCATACACCACTGATACACTGGCCTAGTTCTCAGTAGCGGCACATGCAGAGCAAATAATATCGCCTTGATGCGACTTCACAGGCCATGTGTTCCAAATTGAGGCTGAAATTAATAGCCCCAAACCAATATACATAGATAAATCACTTTCAAAGTAGAATTTCCCAACGACTAAAATAATGCTGCTGATCATTCCCAAATAAAATGGTAAATAGCCACGCCTGTCTTTTGCCTTGTATAAAAGAGCGGCTAACGCCAAAACCACAAAAACGAGTGTCAAGGGAAATAAATACGGCGTGTAATCAATAAAGCCGATACCGAGTGTACTTAGCAATCCAGCGTAGGCAGGCCAGCAAGCGGGACAAAATAGTTTGGGTACAAAAGCAACGCCAATAACTGGAAGTATGCTGGTGTTTAATTTCCAGCGTTGAACTTCCTGATTTTGATGTAATTCTCCTGAGAAGACATTGACTAAATCATTGAGGCTTGGAACGCCTGATGCTTGCCCATTCTCATCGGTATAAATACGGCAACAATCTGGGTTTTCTGCAGCTTGTTCACCAACAGAATCAATACCATTAATCAAAATGCTTGGAGAGCCATAATGGCGTGCGTACTCAGGTGTGTCTTCATTAGACACTTCCCATTCGCACCAATGCAATGGCATATTTGTCTTATTAAGAGCCTTTATTAATTGCTCTCTAGCTGCGGTAATATTAGGGCAGGTTTTCTCATAGATCAGTTCTACTTTCATCTTTCTCATTACCTTCTTCGTAATCAAGGTGTTCCAGTATTGGGCACTCAACCAAGTGACCTGTACTATTGCAGTTCATTACTAGTCGTGACAGTGACTCACGTATTTGTTTTAAGTCATTCAACTTTCGGTCAATGTTTTCAATTTTCTCTAAAGCCCGTAGCTTCACATCGGTACAGGTTGCCTTGGGGTCTTTTCTTAGCATTAAAAGTTCATTAATTTCGCTTAACGTGAAGCCCACACTTTTCGCACGCTGAATAAACCTTATTCTTTTCAATGTATCTGGTGTATATTGCCTGTAACCAGAATCACTTCGGGAAGGTCTAATCAGGAGACCTTGCTTTTCATAAAAACGCACGGTTTCCACTGTAATGCCTGTATTTTTTGCAACTTGACCAATGGTTAATGTATTCATGGATTTCTCCTTACCTAAAAGTCTAAACCCTGTAGTGTACTTCAGAGTCAAGGATAAATGCCGGGTATAGGATAAAATTAAGAAAAGTCCTGATAAAACAACACCTAATAACTTAGGTTAGATCGTGAGAGTGACGAGGAGCGATCCACGATCTGAACCGGGTTGTTGAAGAAGCCCGGTCTTGGTATTGCGGCTCTTTATAGAAAATATCTTTTTGAAGTTTTTGGGGCTTTTGAGGTTCGCGGTTTTTCGCGAACCTCAAAAACCATGATGTTTCGGGTAAAGGGGACGGGATAAAGGGGACGGAGGGATTAAATATTAACCCTTTTTTTTCTTTCGATCGATGGTCGTCCGCGCTTCATTCGTCCGAGCGTGATGCCATATTGTTGTTCAAACAGGGTTTAGTTCGATATACCACATACAGGTCAACAAATAGCGGCCAGTTTACACCAAGCTGACTCTATACGACCCTCCCATAGGGTGCCGGTGCGTCCATAGGTTTTGTTACTGTGCATATCGGCTGCCTACAGCTCTCATCGTTGTGGACATGCTTGTTTCATGCTCTGCAATAGCTAGAAAATGGGTGTGGTTAGTCGGCAATTGCGCTCACTCCAGCCGTCAGGTTCACCGCAATCACAGCATCAAAACGATGATCAACCACCAATGCCCGATTGCTGCTCGTGTCCAGCGCAATGGCAGTCGAGTCAGCCGGAAGTGAACCACTGAAGGTGACCGTAAGCATAGCGGCGGCGGAATCGGTGTTGGAAAACTCGTCAGTGGTCTCTACCGACAGTGTGTTATCGCCTGATGTCAACGGCACCATTGCGCGCCAGTTTGCAAAGCCGTTGCTGGTGGTGGCGTCTACCCCGCCCACTGTCACCCGAGTGATTGTGCTGACGTCGCTCGCGGTGCCAGTGACCAGGGATGCCCTGACCCTCAATGTTGTTGAAGTGTTCCTTACATAAGCCCGTCGATAGCAAAAAACCAGCTAACAGTGGTGGTGTTATCCCCACTGTCATTCACGGACAAAGTGACCTGGTAGTTTCCATGATCAACGAAGTTGAAGGGGTGCATCGAACCAAACCCCGTTTGCGTATCAATGAGTGTTCCTGATAAATAGATTTTCCATGTGCTTGGGAAGTTCTCTCCCCCGGGTAGGGAATTGTCGTCACTCACTGTTGCACTGAATACCAGCCGCTGACACGTGCCGTAACCGGGCATAGGGCCGTTGACGTCAACCGGGCATGAATCAATGTAATAAGATGCCGGTGGGTTGTCGAACGGATCATCGGCTGGAATGGCGGATATGGTCAGATTTGTGATTGACGGGGGAATATCCACCGGGTCGGGGTTTATCTGCAGCTCTATCACACTCATGTCGCTTTCTCCCTCTGTGTCGGTGGCGGTAGCAACCAATGTGTAATTCATAGACGACAACGTACCAGCCGGGATGGTTGTATTGATACCGACGCCACGCCATACCGTCGTGGATGCCGCCCGCACTTCCCATGTCACACTGGCGAGGTTGTCGTTGATGTCGGTGGGGGTCGATGTGAGCGCAATTGCTTGCCCGGTAAAAAACTCCGCAGACGCAGGGGGCAAAGTGATGGTGATGTTCGGTGGATCGTTGACAACATTAATCGAGATGGTGTCACTAACCGTATAGGGGCCATCGGTTACTGTGCAGGTAATCTCGTGAACGCCAAGGCTGGACAAGGGGCCGGTGTTGCTGGAGGCCGACGTGCCGCCAATCGCCCCGTCGAGACTGCTGGACCAGGCAAAGCTTAATTCTGAGGCCTCGCCGTCATCTTCCACGGCGCAAAAAAGCGGCGCGTAAGCAGCTTTCCAGGAGTACTCCGCGCCTTCGCTGGGAGAGGTTATCTGCACGAAGGGCGGTGCGTTTTCGCCAAGCGCAGCGCGAACGGCCCCGTAGGCATTGACCCACCGGTGCACGCCTATCCCGCCCTCCGTGTGTGCGTTGTCACGCATTAGCGCCCAGATACCACTTGGGCCAAGAGAGGGGTTGGCCGCTTTAATCAAGGCAGCAATCGATGCGGCAAAGGGGGATGAGTACGATGTGCCGTGCACCATCACAGCGTTACTGGTACCGCCCCCGGGGTTGTCATGCACCCAGACGGAAAAGGGGGCGTAGATGTCTACCGAACCCTCTGACTCGCCCTGTTGGCTGCCGTAGGAACTGCTGGCGTCTCTTTCCCGGCTTGCGTGCTTCATCCCGCCAACACAGATCACCCCCGGCATCTCGCAGGGCGCGATATAGCCGGTCTCGCTACCGAAAAAGCCGGCGTCATCTATATTGAGGTCGCCGTTGTTGCCGGCTGAGGCGAAGACCAGTATTCCGGCGGCGCGAAATGAAGTGCCGATGGCATCGAGCGCGCTGCATGCGCCGGTCAGACAGGCACCTGCGGGGATATCGACTGACGAGGAGATGTTGATGATGTCGGGAAGCATACCAATGGCTGTCGGAATCGTGACAAAGAGATACTCAATAAAATCCCAAAAATTCGGGTTCGGGGATTGTACGAAAATCGGCAGAGCGACCTCGGAGGCTGGCCCTGCAACGCCAACGCCATTGTTGGCGATTGAAAGCGCTGTAGACGCCACGGAGGTTCCGTGCCAGGGGCACTCATTGTCGGAGGAGCAGCGATACGGGTTTGGTACATCAAGCGCGCTGCCCGGCGGCAGCACTGGCGTAGGGTAATCTGCGCTGCTGCTGAAACCCGCATCGATAATCATAAAACCGATCTTGCTTCCCGGGCCGGGAATCTTGCCTGCATCATGCACAAGACGCATCGCCTCGGCGGCTCCAATATCCTGAACCGAACCACGATCCATATACGGCAATTGAAAGGCATTTTGGGTGTAGCCTTCGCCACCACTGCCAGTGGGTGACTCCATCATCATGCGCGCGCTTAACTCACTGCCATCACTTTCATAAGACATGAGAAAGTTGGCGCCGAGCTCGGTTCCCATGGCGTCGTTCTCGCGTGCGATTGCGGTCAGCACATCCAGCCCGCGTTGCGATGAGATTCGATGATCTGAGTCGTTTTTGCTGCCGCTGCCCACAATCAGCTCAGCAAGTTCGGTGGGTGCGACTGTGGCCGGATTGACCTGTAAGAGGTAGAAGGTGGGGAAGTCAGCGGGAATGCTGGCTATCTGGGGGGGATTGATCTGCTTGATCACAGTCGCGTTCAGGCGTGTCAGCAATGCGTTGAGTTCACTGGGGTCATTCAGTACTGCGATTGCTTCGTTTTCAACAAAGTCGGCCTTGTTTCCTCGGTCGTCGCTAATTGACGCTACTGAGCGACTGCCCGTGCCATCAACAAAAGTGATGGTTTCCACTTCAGGCTCAAGCGCTTGATCTATTGCGAAGGAGGGAGTTGTGGCTTGCGGATCATTCGCGTTGTCGCTCGAGCCGCCACAGCCAATCAGTAGCAGCAACAGAAACGCTACCGTCAGAAAATTGCGGAAAAAATGGTTGTTTGTTTTTGGATGGCCTGGGCGTCGCCAGGTTGTTGAGCAGAAATTTGTACGCGCCTTTTTTGCCTTGCTTCCAATGTGTTGATCTATCCTTTTTTTTCTGTCCTTTTTCATTTGATTGCCCCCCAGCTGTTAACCAGCCTCTTTTACTTCGACATGAGAGTACAGGAAGTATAAACACCCTTTCTCCAGGCGTCCATGGCCTATGAATTACCGCCCCCCCCACTTTTCGCCCTGATCGCTGCATAATCTGCGCTGCACTGAATTCCACCACCAGTGCCTGAACTTTCCCGGGCTTGTCGCCCATTTCCGTCCACTGCTTGCCTTCAAGCCAACAGAATCTCTCGGCAACTGCTCCATACGCTGCTCTCCCCCCCTGCATCCATGCAGTCGTGCCGCTCCGTCAAAGTCGCAGCAATTTGATTGGAATAGTTGTTATTTCCGGCATCAGCCGAACAGCTCCACCTGAGGCGGCGCTCGCACTGACGGCAACAGGTTTGTTGGCTCTGGGCTGGCTTTTTCCTTCAGGTGGGCAAGTATCTTCTTAATGACCACCGGATCTTCTATGCAAGCGATGACCTTAACGGCGCCATCGCATTCAACGCACGTTTCGATATCGATATTGAAGACACGCTTGAGGCGTTGCACCCAGGTCATTGCGGCGTGCCGCTCGACCGGTGTGCGTTCTTCTGTTTCATTGTGCACCTGACTCTTATTGCCTTTACCCCGCTTCGCCGGTGTTACCAAGGCGCAGTGCTTGCTGTTAGGCACGAAAATGCCATGAAATCTGTCAGATCCACTCTGGACTTGGGAACCAATGCGGCCAGCCTGGCGATGAAATTGAGAAGTTCGAAGATGACGTGCAGTATTGCAGCATAAGTATCGGGGTCAGACTCGATTTAATCCATGTAAGGTTAGCGCATATTCCGCGTGGGCATGAAAAACCTGCCCACCCTACCTGGCTTTTGGAGAGGTACCTCTGAGATGGGCCGGACACCGATGCCCTAAAATGTCTTATTTCTCCTCTCAATATTCGGTGGGGTCAGAAATAACCAGCGAACAAATCATCGGATTTCGGGGCGAAGTTATACTCCAATTTGGGGCTCATTAAACGTTAGCTTTTTGATGACAAAGTGCACACTTTAAGCCATAGTCTAGAAATGAAAATATATGCTTGGAACCCTGAGAAAAATGAAGTACTCAAGAGGGAAAGGAATATCTCATTTGAAGAAATAGTCCTTAATATACAGCTAGGTAATGAAGTTGATATCTACAATCATCTGAATAAAGCTCGTTACCCTAATCAAAAGATATCAGTTGCATCGGTGTCCGGCCAAAATAACGTAGCCCTACCTAATTTCGTTCTTGAGGCGGAACGAGAGCGGTGCTGTGCA
>JALTPW010000964.1 GCA_026999335.1 Chromatiales bacterium | reverse complement strand
GGTGACTGTTGAGGATCCAGCCAGCTGAAAAAGGCGATGCGCGCTTCGCCGCGCTCGATCAGCCGTGATACTGGCAGACTGTCATCGTGCCAATTGCTGGCCACCCAGGGCAGGCCGGCCTCCAGCACTTGTGCCGAACCAAGAGCCAGATCGCGCCACTGCAGGCCGATGGCGTCATAACCCAGCCGCTTGAAGCCGGAAAGAATGTACTCGCTCTTGAGCCGGTCACCACTGCCCTCCACGTGCAGCAGTCCACCGGAAGAAATCACCACCAGCTGCGGATTTTCCGCCCGTAACTGATCCAGCAGGGTGGCGCGGCGCTTGAGACCACCGAGATCGCCTGCCTCGCTGCAACCACAGGGCTCCAGCTCTCCATCGAGGTTACCGGAATAGATCAGACTCAGGGAAGAGGCCGCCATAACGGAACCCGCACCAAACGGCGTCAAGGTCAACAGGAGTAACAGCCACCAACGGCGGAATTTTAGGACTGGCGGTATCGACAAGGGGCGGGGCATACGAGGGTACCTGCATTAGCTGAACGATAGGGGGCACTACGAAGGCATGGGACAGGCCTTGGGTAAGATTGTTCATCCAGCCCGTCGGATTTGACGGTGTCAATTCACCTGCCGCTTGGCCGCCAGCACCTTGATCAGACGGTCTTCCAGTTCAATACGGTCGGCCAACCGTTCGCCCAGCAGTGACAGGTCTTTGGCCAGTTCGCCCAGATTCATGCAGTGATCTTCGCAATCGTACTTGTCATTGAAATCGAGGATCAACTGAGTGATTTCGGCAATGGAAGGATAGATATCATTGGCAACCTGCAGCACGGCCGTGCGGCGCTCACGCTCTTCATCGATGTGACGATAGAGCTGAAAATGGGCGCTGGCGGTGTAATCGACCAATGATTCGCAGAAGCTCTGCAACAAGACCTGCAGATCGTGATCCGGCTTGAAAGGCTGTTTGGCCGCCAGTTCGCTGTACAAAGACAGGGCATCGGTACGGGATTCGACCAGGTGGTGAATCTCCTGATGGGAACGAGCCCGGCGTTCCGGCGTCTTGAGCTGATTTTCTGACAGCATGTTGATCCTTTTTTATCTGCAAGCTGATAAATGGTGAATAACCCGGCATGGGCTTGCAGGCATCTTAGCAATCCCGGCTTTTGTGTGTAAACACTACACTTCGCAAGGAAAAAGGAAAGGCCCTGCAATATTGAGGGAAAAAATACCCGGGAAAGACGGGGCCGACCACCCCGGCGGTCAGGATGTAAAGAATGTCAGGCGCTGATCAATTCCTCCATCTTGCCCAACAGGCGCGGAAAATCCACCGGCTTGGTGTCGTAATCCTCACAACCTGCCGCCAACGCCTTTTCCTGATCACCGGCCATCGCATGTGCAGTGAGGGCAATCACCGGAATGGTCTGCGTATCGGGGTTTGACTTGATCTGCCGGGTGGCCTCCCAACCATCCATAATGGGCAGGCTCATATCCATGAGAATCAGGGCCGGCTTTTCGATACTGGCCATACTGACGGCCGCACTGCCATCCACCGCGAAAACAACGTCATACCCCTTGCGCTGCAGGCGCCGGGAAAGCATATCGCGGTTCATTTCGTTATCTTCCACCAAAAGTACTTTTGGCATCTTGTGCTTCCTCTCTCATATGACCGTCAGTGGACATGGCTCCACCCTGCCCGATTCCGGTCTTCAGGGCGCTTCTATTAAAATTGCGGTCTTTGCACGGCGGCCCGTAAGGCTGCATCCGCTGTACTTTCTTGACAGGCAAACCGCCTGGCGGCAAAAGCAAACCTTGATTCTGGAGCAGACATAAAGCCAAGATTCACAACCTAGCATCAGTCTTCTGCATCCTGAAAATCCTGGCGGACACGCAAAAACTCTGTCTCAACCTCCCGAAAGGCCTGTACGACATCCGGATCAAAGTGCCGGCCCTCACCCTCCTCGATAATCGACCGGCTCTTCTCATGGCTAAAGGCCTTTTTGTAACAGCGCTGGGAAGTCAGAGCATCATACACGTCCCCCAAGGCCAAAATCCGTCCCACCAGGGGAATTTCTTTTTTCCGCTTGCCGTAAGGATAGCCACTGCCATCCCACTTTTCATGATGGCTCTCGGCAATGTCGATACCGATGCGGATAAAGCTGTTGCCCGGATGTTGACGGTCGACCTCACGCAAGGTATCCGCACCGAGCACGGGATGACGCCGCATCAAGACCCATTCCT
>JALTPW010000963.1 GCA_026999335.1 Chromatiales bacterium | reverse complement strand
ACCGCTGGCGGCGCCTGGAGCGTGTTTTGATATCGTGAACTCCAAAACTCATGGTGGCGTTGAGGCGGTGCTGCTAACGATGAGAAAGCTGGGTTTTGGCGGCCTGATTGCCAGTTGTGGTAGCAAAAAGCGGGATCGGGTGGTTGCTATGGTGGCATCCCGGATACTGAATCCCGAAAGCAAGTTAGTCTTTTCTCGCCGCTGGGAGAACTCTACGCTCGGGGAAACGCTGGGTATTGAAGACACCTGCGAGGACGACCTTTATGCGGCCATGGATTGGCTGTATGAACGCCAGGACATCATTGAGAAAAAGCTGGCGAAGCGGCACTTAAGACCCGGTGATCACGTCTTGTATGACTTGTCTTCCAGCTATTTCGAAGGCACGCAGTGCTCGCTGGGCAAGCGCGGCTATAGCCGCGACCAGAAAAAGGGAAAGCTGCAGGTTAATTACGGCTTGTTAACCGATGAGAGAGGCTGTCCGATCTCCCTCTCTGTTTTTCCTGGCAATACGTCAGATGCCACCACTTTTTTACCGCAAGTCGAACGGGTGCAAAATGACTTTGGACTCGAATCGGTCATTCTTGTTGGGGATCGGGGAATGATCTCGGAAGTCCAGTTGAACGTGTTGCGAGAGCGTTCAGGCGTTGATTGGATTACGGTACTCAAATCTGGTGCGATTCGTCGATTATGTGATGAGCAGGCCATTCAGCTGACGCTGTTTGATGAGCGCAATCTCTTTGAGTTCACACATGCTGACTTTCCTGGAGAACGGCTCATTGCCTGCCGTAATCCCGAGTTGGCTCACCACTGTCGTAAAACACGCCTTTCGTTATTGGAGGCCACAACAGCCGCACTCACGAAGGTTCATGGGATGGTGCAGAGAGGCACGCTCAAAGGGGCTGACAAGATTGGCCTTCGAACGGGACGCGTGATCAATCAATACAAAATGGTGAAACACTTCAGGCTCGACATGACGGAAACGACGTTTCGTTTTGCCATCGATGCGGAGAGTGTCAGCCGAGAAGCCGATCTCGATGGCCTCTATGTGATCCGCAGTTCGTTGAAAAAAGAAAAACGGACGGCCGATGATATCGTCTTGGATTACAAATCACTTAGCCAGGTAGAACGTGCATTTCGCTCAATCAAAACAACAGACCTGGAAGTGCGCCCTATCTACCACTACGATGAAAAACGTGTCAGAACCCATCTGTTCATCTGCATGCTGGCCTACTACGTCAAGTGGCATATGATGGAGGCATGGCGTCCCCTGCTTTTTGCCGATGAAGCACAAGAAGAAAAAAGAGCGCGGGATCCCGTTGCCCCGGCAAAGCGATCGCCTCATGCAGAAAAAAAAGCGCGCAGCAAAAAACTGGCTGAGGGTTTGCCAGCGCATAGCTTTCAGTCGCTACTTAGCCATTTAAGATCGATCGTTCGCAACACCTGCAAGCGTCGTGATGCCGATGCCTCAGAACCCTGCTTTGTCATGGATACCCAGGCGACAGAGACGCAACAAAAAGCCTACCAGTTACTGAAGACAATAAAAATGTAGACAGCGCTTTGAACCCCGTTTTTATTTATCTTTATGATAAATAAAGGATAATCTGCCTTCCAAAGGAAGGAACTTCAGACTAACGTCATCAACCTCGCACCGTCATAAACGCGCATGAGTCAAAACATTAAAATCAAAGTCACCGTCTAAAGACGGTGGTTTTAACTAATATTAATGGAAAATAAAGGGTTTGCAGACCGCTAGCCTGGATATTTCGTGTTTAAATGCGCTGAGGAAGATGCAGCAATGACGCTGTGAATCAGGGCATGAGGCTGCTTGGGCGTGCAGTGGCGATAGGGGAGATAGTCGTGCAGTTTTAACGGCCGGATTTCTGATGATTGGGACAAGGTGATGCTTGCCAGCGTATAACCCGGCTCAGGCTGCATCAACCAACAGTTAATCGCTGACTGGGGCGAGGGGTGCATGGCAAGTCTGGGGTCGGGATCCCGGTGAAAGGTAAAGCCAAAGCTGTCGAATGCGCAGGCAAGACCGCAACCAATAGCCTTGACGTAGGCCTCTTTCAACGTCCACAGCTTGAAAAAATGTTCAAGCTGCTCGTCGGCTGGGAGGGTTTCCAGCTGTTGGATTTCTTGAGGGTGAAAGGAATGGCGGGCCAATTGCCGTATTTCAATGTTGTGACGGTGGTGTTCAACGTCTATGCCCACGTCTATGCCATGGGCAAGGGCCAGGGT
>JALTPW010000962.1 GCA_026999335.1 Chromatiales bacterium | reverse complement strand
GCAGCACCATCACCTTTACGCCATCGGTGAGTCTGGTGGGCAATACACGTTATGCAGTTCATATAAATAACAACGTCGTTGATTTGGCAGGGAACACGGTTGGGTTTAACTATCGATACTTCACCACCGAAGCATTGACGGACGTGGTTTCTCCGACGGTCGTGAGCATTGCCCCCGAAGCCAATGCCGTCGATGTCAACCCCGCCTCCAGTGTGGTGTTGACCTTCAGTGAACCGATGAGCCCGGCACCGTTGAACAGCAATAACATCGCCTTCTACAGCAACGGCCAGGTGATTTCAGCGACGGTCTACCGATCCGCCGATGGCCAGCAACTGACCCTGAGTGGCAACCTGCCGCAGGCCAGCGTGGTCAGTGTGGTGATGACCGATGCCCTGACCGATCTGTCGGGCAACCCGTTGTCGCCGTACGTCAGCTCGTTCACCACCGGTGTCGTGGATACCGACAGCAGCCGGCCGAGTGTGACGCGTCAGTTGCCCACCAATGGTTCAGGCAACTGGTTCGGCGTGGATGAGGTTGTGCTCTACACCAATGAAGCGATGGATCTGGCGAGCATCGAAGACGCCTTCCATGTGGCGGAAAACGGCGTCCTGGTCGATGGCATGCTGGAACTGCTGGACGATGGACAGACAATCCGCTTTACCAAGGCCACCCCGTTTGCCGAAGGGACACGAGTGGATGTCTATCTGGAAAGCACTGCCACCGATGACTCCGGCAACGCGGTGTCCAATTACAGTGGTTATTTCAACATGGGCTCCACCGATGAGCGGGTGGGTTCACGGCCCTCAGCGAGCGCGTACTACCCGGGCAATAACATGACCGGTGTACCCCTGAATCCGGTGATTTATGTGCGTTACAACGAAGAGTTGGATGCGGCGGCCCTGGGTAGCGCCACGATCCAATTGCAGAACGTCACCGATGGTTGGACGACGGTTGCGAGCACGGCAAGCCTGGACAGCAGTGGGCGTCTGCTCCAGGTCGTACCGGATGGCTTGCTGGAAGTGGGTAAACAATATTATTTGCGTTTGAACAATGTGACTGATACGGATGGTGATGTTTCCTGGAGCCATGGGGCTTACTTCAATACGGCGGCCGACGCCGTGGAAGATGACCGTCAGGCGATGGTTTTAGCGATGAGTCCCCCAGAAGGCGAGACCGGCGTGGGTGTCAACGCCGGGTATGCGGCCCGCTTCGATGAGCGCATGAACCCCCTGTCATTCGACACCGACAGCGGCCAGCGTTTCAATGCCCAGTTCAGCGAAGATAATCAGGTGATACGCTATGAGCGTCTGGGCACGCTGGATGCTTCCAGCGAGGTGACGGAACAGATTCCCGCGCTGGTTGATCTGGCGGGCAATACCGTGGTTGCCGCCGCCACGACCTTCACCACGGGTAACGGCCCGGACTTTGTCCGGCCGAGTGTTGTGGATACCGCGATTATCAACGGCCAGCAGGATGTGGCGACCAATCCGGTGCTGGAGTGGGTCTTCAGTGAAGCCATCGATCCGGTGAGCATTACCCGCAGTGGCGTCTATGTGCGGGATTTGGTGAACGGTGTTATTCCGGCCACCGTGAGTCTGTCCAGTGACGGCAAGCGCTTACAGATTGTGCCCAATGCGGTGCTTGCGACGGGACGCTTACATTATTACTACGCGTACTCCCTGCGCGACATGAGCGGCAATACTCTGTCGAGTAGTTCCCGTTATTTCACCACGGGCTTCGCGGAAGATGTTGCGGCCCCCGTGGTCTTGCGAGCCAGCGTTTTTGACGGCGAGTCCGATGTGCCGCTGAATGTGCGTCTCAATGTGCAGTACGACGAACCGCTGAACGTACTTGAACTGTCGGGGATTCAGCTGGTGGACGCCGGAGGCACGCCGGTACCAGTGAATATCTCCCTGAGTGGTGATCGCCGTACTTTGACCCTGCTGCCCCAGCAATTGCTGGCTGCGAATAGGGACTACACGCTGAGCGTGGCGGGCATTGAGGATCTGAGTGGCAATAGCCCGGCAGTGGCGTACAGCGTTTCTTTCACCACCAAGGATTCGGCTGATTTCACGCAAGGCAGCATCACCCGCTGGAGCATTCCGAACAATAACACCCAGGATGTTGCGTTGAATGCCGAACTGGAAGTTGGGTTGAGTGAGCGGATCGATCCGACGACAGTGAATGGCAGTTCATTCTATTTCTACGATCAAACGGCGAATCGCCGGGTGTCTGGCAGCT
>JALTPW010000961.1 GCA_026999335.1 Chromatiales bacterium | reverse complement strand
CCCCGACCCCTCGCTCCCCTTATTTCCAATACCAGTGGATAGCAAGTATGGGTGTGAGCGGTTGGTATCTGAGTTGTCATCAAATAAGGCTGTATTAGCAAGTGAGTTAATATTCAATTTAGGCCAACTAAAAACATAACAATTGGGTCAACGCAGACCGCCTACTGCGGAGGTTAAATCAAGGAATGGAGCCATGTTTAATACCATCACGGCATCAAGTAAATCATACAAACTCGGCGCCTGGTTACCCTAGGCGTTAGGCACAAAAATTCAATAGGTAAAGGTATTGGAACCATCAACGATTGAATTAGTTAAGGATGTCTTGACCGATGCGATTAAAATCCTGGGTCCGGCAATAATCACTGCATTTGTTGCTTATCGTTCATTTAAAGAGCAATTTGCAATAGAGAAACTTCGGTTACATGATAAGGACAGAATAGAAGCTCATAAGAGGCTTTTTCTTTTTGCACGGAAAATGAGCAACGAAACCTTCCCATTGGCAGACAATAAGCTATCAGCATTCAAATGTCTTATGAAAAAAGAGTACTTCGGAAAAATAGATATAGATTCAGTCTATTATCCAGATGCCGTGATTGAGATATTAGATAAATTAGAGTCACAATATATTTGCATGACAAGAGGTGAATTAATTCCAGAGATGGATGAGAAGGAATTAGAATTATTCATTGAGAATGAGCTTTTTAATTATGCTAAAAAACTTAGGAAAGCAGCAAAGTCTTTTTGATCCACATAGGCTATACCGGTCATTAGCTAACAATAAAGCTACCAGAAATACGCGCTACAAAGCGATGCTCCCGTTAATTGACAACAGGCCTCTATAAAAAAGGGACTGTACCCCACCGGAAAACTCCCGGACGAGATACAGCCCCTGCTGTGTGCCGTCTGTCTAAGCAGAGAGGTTACGCGGCACGAAGCTCAGGCTATTAAACGTGCTCTTGTACTTGGATTCACCCAGTTTCTTCACCTTGGCGGTACCCAGCTTGTAGTTGTAATTACCGGTGATGATATCGACCACCGCGCCCTGTAACGCATTGGTGGGTTGCCACATGTTGAGGAAGTTGGTGAACAGTACGCCCTTCTTGATCGCAGGTGTCACCAGCGCCACCGCGGTGACCGCGCCCTTTCCAAGCTCGATGTGCCCTTCTTTCATCAGGGTGTCGAATTGCAGGTGGTTTTTGTAAACGCCCAGGATCGTGTCCTTGAAGGTCGGTACACGCTCGTTATACATCATCACCAGATCACCCGACTCGATACCACGTGCCGCTGCGTCATCCGGATGGATCTCCATGAACTGGGTATCCGCCGGCCAGCGTTGAGAGATATAGGCCCGGCGTTCCGTGTCATCAAAACCCGACTGCCAGATTTCATTCATGCGGCCATTGGTATGCCATAGCTCTCCGTCCTTTGGCTGCAACCAATACCAGTAATCGGAGATCAACGACCAGGGATGTTTTTGCAGATTGACCTTGCCGGTCTGGCTGTTGAAGTGGGTGTATTTCTTGCTGTGGAAATTGGCGCCCTGCGGCCCCCCCACACCCCACTTCTTCTCCATGTCGGCCTCGGTCAGAGTGGTGTCATGCAGGCGCTTGGTGCCATGCAGTTCGCCGGTCTGGTAGTTGTAGAAGGTAGGCCCCTGAATGCCGTCGGTGCCCAAGGAACGGAGCTTTTCGTGCAGGGTGGTGCCCTCGCGATGCGCCGCAACCTTGATCATGTGATAGGCCTTGCGGCTCTTGCGTGAAAAACGTGACATCTCTTCCGCAACATCGCTGGAGCTTTTCCAGTCATAGCCGTCATAGCCCATGCGTTTGGCCATTTGGGCGATGATCCACCAGTCGGGTTTGGCATTGCCCGGGGCATCATAGAATTTTGAGTACAGGCGCATGCGCCGTTCGCCATTACCGCGCATGAAGTCTTCCTCACCCCAGGTGGCGGCGGGAAAAACAATATCGGCAAAGCGGCTGCCGATGGGGTCACGCAGATAGATGTCGTGATCCCACACCACCATGCCACCGGAATCAGCGCGCTTTTTCAGGGTGTCGATGATCTCCTGCTTGTCGTGCGAACGCACTTGGTGGGGGTTGTTGGTCACCATCTGCTCGAAGGCCTGTTGCAGTCCCACAGTACCGGCCATGGCCTGCATCCAGGTGGTGCCAATGACGTGCGCCAGACGGGTATGCCCGGATTTCAGCCAGCGGTCGGTGTCCAATGGACGCCGGCGTCTGCCCGGTACCTTTTCGGGTGATTTGTTGCGTGGATAGCTGCCGCCATTCTGACCGCCGCGCTGGTGACCACCGAAGCGTCCCACCACCCGACCCGGCCGACCGCCTGCGCCGCAGATCGTTGCCAGGGAGGCGACGGCGTTGGTGTTAGATGTGCCGGCGGACCAATAGGCTCCCTTCTCAATGCCAAAGGAAGCCTTGATGCGCGAACCATCGGCCTTGGGCTTGGCCAGCCACTCGGCTGCCAGACGGATCTTGTCGGCGTCGACACCGCTGATACGGGCGGCATTCTCCAGCTTGTATTCGTCCTGTGACATCAGCCATTTCTTGTAACCTTCAAAACCCCCGGTCTGGAACTTGCCCCAGGTGGTGCGCCACTGCCAGGGGGTATTACGGGTGCCCTGACCGAAACCGGAATTAGTTTCCCACTTGTTGTTGACCCAGTTTTTGATCCACTCCTGATCCTGCCAACCATTCTCGATGACAATACGCGCGATCGCACCCAGCAGCGGTGTATCGGTGCCCGGATAGAGATCAAGGTGCAGGCCCACACCCATTTTATTGGCGTGCGTCATGCCCCCCGTCTCACGGGGATTGATAAAGATAACCTTCATGCCGCGTGCAATCGCGGGCATGATCCACTGGGTAAAGATAATGGTCTTGGTTTCGTAGGGGTCGGTACCGCTGATCAACAGCGTGTCCGCCGCCCCCCAGTCTTCGTATGCAGGGGCAAAATTGTCGAAACCAGCATCGCGATAACCCGGGGTAGAGGTGGCCTTGGAGGGCGTGTCGTGCCAGGTCCAGGCCGCAGTATTGACATCGCGGAAGGAGAAACGGGTAATGGCGTACATGTTTTCCAGAAACTGGTAGCCAAAGGTCTTGATGGAATAGGCATTGGCACCGTGGTTCTTGATGACGTGTTTACCCACCTCGGCGGCGATATCCAGGGCAAAGTCCCAGGTCACCGGTTGCAGCATGCCATTGATACGCACCA
The DNA here is from genome assembly GCA_026999335.1 of Chromatiales bacterium. Classification (GTDB taxonomy): domain Bacteria; phylum Pseudomonadota; class Gammaproteobacteria; order SZUA-152; family SZUA-152; genus DRQN01. The sequence goes on along the minus strand of JALTPW010000961.1, from coordinate 3,710 downwards.
GGGGGTGCTTGAGCCTGTCCCGTGTCGGCTTGTCAGGATTGTAGACCTTCTGCGCGATACACCCGCCGCGGATACTGGCATCACCCATGTTAACGTACTGAGTGCTCTTGTCGGGCGTGATCACCACATGGTGGGGATGCCCCTTGTGCATCACCACATTGTGCTGGGTCGGCGCCACCCATTCTTCCAGGGCGGATGAGGGAAAGTCGATGCCAAAGGCGTTTTCTGTCGCCTTGGGGCCACCGCTGGGGGTACCCAGCGGCCAGCGATAGACCTTGTAGCCGCAGGCCACGATGCAATAATCGCAGGCGGTGGTCAGCACATCACAATTCTTCGGCGGCAGTGGTGCATTGTCTTCAGGGATATAATACTCGGTAGTCATAGTGACACCCTCCGGTGATTCTTTTTAGTGCCTTACGAAGTCATTTTCTGCGCATTTTGCAGAAATAACTTCTTAAGGCACTTATTCAATTTATCGGGGTTACGATTCCAGCAGGTTCTTGTGACGGCCAAAGATCAGCCCCATCATACCCACGGCGTAGATGTTGTCGCCATCCAGTTCCAGCAGTACCTGGGGTAGGCTTTCGAATGCCTGGCCCGAGACCACGATGCCATGTCGTCTCAGGTCATAGGTCGACAGATGGAGCGGACACTGACCCAATATGCGGTGTGGGCCGTCGGCCACATAGCTGCCCTGCAATGGGCCGCCCTGGTGGGAACAGATATAGTTGAAAGCCACCACATCCCGCTTCGGGCCGATGCCGCCACCAGCCTGCACGCCGCCCATCTTGACCACCATGGCGGAAGAGTTGGCCAGCTCATCCGGATAACTGAAATCCACCGGTACGTTGTCTTTCAGCTCGCTGAGCTTGGCAATCAGCTTGCGAGGGTAACCCACCACTCGTGCATTTGCCGCCTGTGCGCTGCCCGGAAATAACGCAATACTAATAGTGCTTGCCGCTACTGCCGTGCCGCCACTGTAAAGAAGGAACTGGCGCCGGGTAAGCATAACCTTGTTATGCACCTCGGCTGAACGTTCCTGCTTCTGCTTATCCCTCGGTGTGCTTGTATCAGTACTCATTTTTATTGCCTCCGATTTCCGTTAGGAACGGTTATTTCGCAGCCTGTGCCGCCTCGAGTTCAGCCAATGTGAACAGCGGCTTGTAGCCCGGCAGTCTAGGTTTGACTATAGTGATTTCTTCACCCGTAAAGGCGTCCAGGAAGGCCAGAAGATCTTCCTTTTCCTCATCGCTCAAGTTGAGCTTGGTGATCAGCGGGGTCTTGGTCTTGGGGTAGCTGGTCGTGTTGCCATCCTCGTCAAAACCGCCACGATCATAGAAGTCGATAACTTCCTCAAGGGTGTAGAACTGGCCCTGTCGCATATAGGGTTCCGTGAAACCGATATAACGCAAACTGGGAACTCGGAACTTACCTTTGTCCCACTTGTTCTTATTGCGGAAATACAGGCCGACATCGTCTTTGACCGTGCGATACAGTTCCTCGTCGGATCCTTTGGAATAGTACTGGAAGCGGAAGGTGATCTGTGCCAGTCCGTCTTCCAACCACCGCTCTGCGCGCGGAACACCGATGTTGTAGTAGTTTTCATTGCTGGCAAGGGCGCCGTTATGACAAAGAATGCAACGCGCCTTGCCTTCAAACAGCGCCTTGCCACGCACCTGCTCCTCTGTCAGCGCGGAGCTGTCGCCCAGCAGATATTTATCCAGTGGCGTATCACGTTGCACCAGGGTTCGCTCATAGGCGGCGATGGCCTTCCAGGCATTGCCGATGGAGGGCCAGGGTTCACCGAAGACCTCATTAAAGCGCTCGACGTACCCAGGGATCAGGCGCAGCCGCGCCTCCATGAGGTCATTCTCACCATTACCGGCAACGCCACCCTTGGCGGCAGCGGGCGCTTGCGCCTCCAGGGAGGGAACCGAACCTGCCCAGAACAACTTGCTGTAATAGGCCGCATTGATAATGGTCTGGTTGCCACGCCAGTGCACGGTACCGGGATAGCCGCGAGAGATATCCTCGGCCCAGGACCAGCCCTGCTCCGGCTCATGACAGGTGGCGCAGCTCACCGAGGCGTCACCTCCCAGGCGGGGATCAAAGAACAACAATTTTCCCAGTTCCACCTTGGCCTCTGACATGGGGTTGTCGAGCGGAATAGGCGGGGGCCCCAAGGGAGCCAGAGGCGGAATCACCGCCTCCGGGGCCTTGGCAAACGTGCCGGCCATGGCAGGGGTTGGCTGTACTTGAGACATCCCGCTGCTGGCCGCAGCCGGCGGCTTGTCGCCCATGGCGGCGGCCGATACCGACAGCGCCGCTGCGACTGCCGTTGCCATCATCAGAATGGGCGTTTTCTTTAACGAACTCATGGCTTTCTCCTAGCGATTAGTTGGGGACATCCAGCCAATTGGCAATCACTTCGTATTCTTTCGGATACGCTGCGGTCCACACGTGTCGACTGCTGGTCAGCGGTTTGCCGGACAGCGCGAGCAGGAAGGCCACCAGGTCTTTTTGCTCCTGCGAACTCAGATCCAAGGGTTTCATTCTGGCATCCTTGTTGCGGTCGTTATCACCACCGCGATTATAAAAGGCCACGACCTCCGGCAGTGTCTTGATCATGCCGTTATGCATGTAGGGCGCGGTGTATTTCAGTTCACGCAGACTGGGGGTAATGAATGAACCCATGCCGGTTCCATCCGCCTTGTGCTTCTGGATATAGGCACCCGGGTCACGTTTGAGATTCATGTAATTCCCAATACCCATAAAGTCGGCATAACCGATAAAGGCCTGATGACGTGCCGGATCGAGAAACACGTCAAAGTTTTCCTTGACGCCGGTGTTATGTGCCTTGCCGTCGGTGAACATAGGGCCGCTGTGACAGGCGACGCAGCCCCCCTTCCCTTTGAACAGCTGCAAGCCACGCTTTGCATCGGCCGACATCTTACCGCTATCAAAAGGCGCACCTTCCGAGTTCAGGGTTTTCAGATATTCAGGGATAGCCTTTCTCGCCCCACCATTCGATGGCTCACCCAGCCCCGCAGCCTTGAACATCTTCACATACAGAGAGTCTTGTTTAAGACGTTCCTGCATAATGCGCATGTCCATGTTCATGATGTAATCCTCGGTAATCATGCCGCGGGTCACATCATTGAGGTTGGTGCCGATACGTCCGTCATGCATCCACACCGTTTTATGTGCGGCGTTGATCACGCTGGGCGCATTGCGGAAATGCTTGTTACCGGGATAACCCTCAGACAGGGCATCCGGGTTGGCAAAACCATATTCCGGCTTATGACAGGTGCCACAGGAAATGGCGGCATCTCCCGACAGGCGTTTGTCAAAGAACAGACGTTTGCCCAACTCCGCTCTGGCTTTGTTGACTTTGAGCGTCGGTAGCGGGCCAATATCATCGCCCGCGACAGCGATGGGATTCGCCAGTATCAACCCCATACCCAGGGCTGTTACGAGGAAACCCCTTTTATTTAAAAATGGTCTTGTGGTCATCATGCCGGCCATTACCTATTCCTCCTCAATGGATTGCGAGTCTCGCCCATGCCCTCAGGGCGGGGACGCGTATAAATCGATTAAATTCCCTATCTGAATAGGGGGATTGCACAATACAGGCCAAGCTGGCCATATTACATATTTCCCTATTTAAACAGTCACTTACAAAGAAAACATCGAATGTTCCGCAGACCGTT
>JALTPW010000960.1 GCA_026999335.1 Chromatiales bacterium | reverse complement strand
TTCGCTCAGCTCGCCTTTCGAGCCGTCCTGCGGGCGTTCAACGCACAAGGCGTTTTTATCCGGGTCTTCATTGCCATCCACCCGGAACGACTTAAATCAGTGCCATTTGGATCGCGTGCAATGATTCGCCACGGAAAACATTAGAGAATGTATGGATGAACCCAACAACCAGGCGGATATGTCGGCTTCTATAATCAAAGAAGGCTTCATTCATCACTGGAATACATGACGCCAGATGAGTTTGAAGTAGGCATGACCTGAGCGGTCATGAAGTATAGCCAAGTCACTAACCAGTCGGAAATAAAGGATACATTTTCTTTCTATTTTAGAAAGGACATTCATTGACTAATGCTAATTCGGGTCATGCCAATTTGGGTGGTGGTATTAGCCCCCTACCTCCTTCACATTTATCTCCTGCATTCAGAAGTTTTATGACCTTATCTCCACTCGCCCCAGAGACTAAGTCTTCTATGCGATTTCTGTTTGTCAGCTCGTATTTTTACACTCGAGTTGTCTTTCAGACAAACTTTCACGAGGTTGCCATTACCATCGGCTAGTCGTTATCATCGCTTCTATGAAAAATAACGGAGGTGCTCCTACAGGGGATTTATACCTCATTAGTTATGACCATGCCAAGCGTACACAAAAACAGCCAGTGGACGCGAAAAACACGCACGACCGCTGATGCCAGGCGTTATATTCCAAAAAAATTTGGTGTTTACTGAGTGCTAAATATGCTTATTGATGAAATAAGGAATAAAAAAGTGGGATTGTTTGATTCGGCCAAAAAGGCTTTCGCCGCCAATATCACCCTACCTGACCTGACTGCGCAATGACGTCACAATGGAGACGCCTGGCATTGTCCAAGCAAGGTCTGGCGTCACAGCAACAGTTTGGTGCAGATTTGTCTGGAACGCGCAGTGCAATCGAGCATCTTGGTTATGTGCAAATTGATACGCTAGCGGTGGTCGAACGCGCGCATCACCATGTGTTGTGGAACCGGGTGCCGGGCTATGACCCAACCCACTTGAACCAGCTGATCAGCGAGCAGCATATCTTTGAGTATTGGTACCATGCCGCTTCATATTTGCCAATGCGCGACTACCGTTATGCACTACCGCACATGACGTCGATACGCAATGGTGAAAACCGCTATTACACCGATGTCGACAAACACCTGCTGAATGAGATCCTGGCCCGCGTGAGCGCAGAGGGAGCATTACGGTTGCGTGATCTCGACAAGGAGAATAAGGGAAAGGGAAAGGGCAAGTGGTGGAACTGGGGACCGGGCCGACGCGCCCTCGACAAGCTGTTCATGCAGGGCGATCTGATGGTGTGCGAACGCAATGGTATGGAGAAGGTCTATGATCTCGCCGAACGCTGTTTGCCAGAGGGCATCGATCTGAGCATGCCCACACTGAGCGAATATGCGGCCTATTTGTTCGACACCACACTCAGGGCGCACGGTATCTTCACCTGGAAACAGCTATTGCATCTGAAGACGGGTAAACCCTTGCGGGACGCGATGCGTAAAATTCTCGACGAGCGTATCGAGGCCGGAGTGGTGCAAGCTCTGGGTAACGCCGATACGCCAACCACCTATGTGGATACCAAGGCTCTCGAACAAGCGCCGACGATCAACGATGCAGTCAAGGTGCTGTCTCCATTTGATAACGCGGTAATCCATCGTGATCGCTTGAGTACGCTGTTCGGATTCGACTATCGGATTGAATGCTATGTCTCGGCGCCTAAGCGCGTATTCGGTTATTTCTGTCTACCAATCCTGTACGGTGATAAGTTCGTCGGTCGAATCGACTGCAAGGCGCATCGAACCAACCAACGTTTTGAAGTTTTAAGCTTGCACCTGGAAGATGGCTCACTCGATCGGGATCAGTTTTTCCCCGCATTAAACGACGAGCTGCAAAGGCTCGCCGACTTCAATAGGTGCCCACTTCTCGATGCAAGCGTAGTTGCTGTGCAATAATAGAGGAAAGGCCAAAATGGCATTTCCTCAAGGAATTAATTATTATAAATCAATATGTTATGGATAGCACCGAAAGAATCGAATCGGTAAAAAATTACCACTTACGGTTTTAATAATATTATTCATTTAACCTCCTAAATTTCCCTAACTCAAATCATATATCGGCCGTAATAATATCCTATTGATTTATAAGAAAATGATCTTTAACTAAACTACCATCTACTAAAGTAGGTGGGTTAGCGCATTCGGTGCTGATGA
>JALTPW010000959.1 GCA_026999335.1 Chromatiales bacterium | reverse complement strand
TTTCTTCAGCGTCTGTGGCAGGCACAGCTTCACCCGTTTGTGCAAAGACCTGGCGTTGAATGTGATCGATGCGCAACTCCTGCCCAATGGGTGGAAAGGCCAGTCCGACACTGCATTCGGCGAGTCCGTAAACGGGCACCATGGCATTGGCAGGGAATCCAAATTGCGCAAAACGCTGGGGAAATTGCCTCACCGTCTGCGGACTCACGGCCTCGGCACCGTTGAATGCGGCGCGCCAGGAGCTGAGGTCGAGTCCTTCCAGATCGCTATCCTCTAAACGGCTCAGGCACAGTTCATAAGCAAAATTAGGCGCCGCAGAAAGGGTGCCATGGTAACGATGTATGGCCTGAAGCCATCGCTGAGGCCGGGCGAGAAAGGCAAGCGGCGACATGATGACCAACAGGGCCGCATAGTACAGGCTACCCAACCAGGCACCGATGAGCCCCATATCATGATAGAGGGGTAACCAGCTGACAAATACATCCTTGGCGTTGGCATGCACCCTTTCACCCATGGCACGGATATTGGCCAAAAGATTGGCGTGTGTCAGCACCACCCCCTTGGGATTGCCGGTACTGCCCGAAGTGTATTGTAAAAAAGCCGTATCGTGAGGGGATATGGAGGGGCGATAATAATCTCCACCGGCGGCCAACAACTCATCCACGGTGACGATATGGCGCAAGGTTTCCAGCTGTGCCTTCAGTAATCGCGCCACCTGCCTGGCCTGGCTTACGGTGATCAGGGTCACCGCCCGGCAGTTGCCCAAAATAGCCGTGTGGCGGCGTAAATGGTCTTCCAATTGGCTGGGGCGGAGCGGCGGATAGATGGGCACTGGAATACAGCCGGCCAGCAGGATGCCAAAAAAGGCATCGAAGTATTCGCTGCCAGTGGGCAACATAATAGCCACGGGCTCACCCGGCTGCAGCCCCTGCCGCTGGAGGCTACCCGCCAAGGCTTGGGCAGCGCCATAGAGACGCTGGTAATCGATCACCTCGCCGTCACCCTCATCGGTATAAAAGCGGATATGGGGCCGTTTCGGGTGGGCGTGGGCATGCCACTCCAGCACCTCCACCAGGGTCTGTGCCCGGGCAGGGTGGGTGGCGGTCTCCATACCTTCGGGAGGCGTGCCCCCTGTGTCTGGGAGAGAGGTGGTTTGGCGGTTACTTTTGGATGCTGCTTTGGCGAGTTCGCGAATGAGATCCCTGGGCGTTTCCGCCTCGCTGAAGACATATTCGGGCAGGGCGAAGCCAAAACGACGCTCAATACGGCTGAGCAATTCAACGCGGGTCAAGCTGTCGAAACCGATATCCCGCTCCAGGGAGTGGTCCAAGTGGATAGCCTGCGAGACGGCTCCCGACTGTATTTCCGCCAAGAGGGATTTTATCTCCTCAAGCAGGGGCTCCCAATAATCTGTTTCCAGGCTATCGGCTTCTGGAGTCTGGTTTTTCACAGTGTTCATGCTCTTGGTATTTCCCCCTGATCGGCCACAACTCAATAACATAGAAAATCGATCAGATAATGCATTAAGAGGCTCTGATTAATTCGTGGATTACGGGTGAGATCGCCTACCGCAGCAGTGTGCTGAAAAAATTTTATCGCATAACCCCGCCGCGACAGAATCACTCAGAGATTCTTTGAGTATGGTGCATTCCTGGCCATTATGCCTGCCTTCCTTTTATCAAACACAAGTAGTCCTGTGGGACTGCCAACCTCATGAAATAAATATAGATTTCTTGAAAAAATGACGTAATAGGCCCTTATTAAAGCAACCTGTATTGCAATTATTCATCATGGAAAACATAACAGAAAACACAAAAATACTTTGACTAATTGAAAGCCGGGAGGAAAAGCATGAGTGAGTACACCAGGATTCCATGTCTTTTTGTCATTGCGCAGTATCCGGAGATCATCGTGCGCATGGTGCACGCTACGGGCAAGACACCGCCCTGTAGATGCCATGAGCCTGTAGTGAACGCCTATTCCGCCCTGGAATCAGGCATCATTGTATCGACTGAATCAGCCTGCCGAAGCGACGTGCCTGGGACATGAGGCTATCCACGGTGACGGTAAAAGCAGGGGTGATTGGACAACCCGCCTCTTTTATTGCCCGCGCGGTCCAGACATTGCAGGTGTTAAACAGATGATAGGTTTCTGTGGAGAGATACATTTGGCTGGTACCGTAGAGACCCACTCCCAAAGGAATGCTTTTGCCGGATGCATCCTTGGCATAACTGGCCGAGAT
>JALTPW010000958.1 GCA_026999335.1 Chromatiales bacterium | reverse complement strand
GCTTCGCCCAAAAAGACACAGTGGTTATTTAGGTGCCATGCTGGCATGAAGCTTTCTGCCCACGCTAACGAATAAGGTTATATCGCGCGAGGCACGAGCCGCGATATGAACCGGTTTGTTGGACAAGCCCGGTTGAGTCACACTCTATATATGAAAATTGCTTTTGGTGGCGGTAGTTGCTTGTGGGTTTATGCGAGTTGATAAACCCAGATAGGGGAGTAAATATCATCTATCGTGCCATTTAATAGAGCCAATAGTCGCTATTTGGCCTGTTTTTACTGAAAAAATGACATATTCACCCCTCAGCTAAAAAGCTGATATTTTTCGGATGATCTCTTATTCGTTAGTCGATACACACTCCCTTATCTGACAGCAATTGACCTCGCCGATAATCCATTCTGGGCATTCTAAATCGCGTAAATTTCATCTCTTCATGGCAGCAAGGACAACGAACCGCGGGGCGTTTTTGTGGGATTGCCAGCCAGAGGTTCGGGTCTATTTTGAAGAGAAGCTGTATGACTTGAATGAGGCGCTTACTGTTGGGGTGTAAGAAGCCAAAGTTCCGCGCTCGTCTAAAGTGTTTAGGTAATATGTGCTGTAACAAGCGCCAGAGGAATTCTGCACCCGGCAGGGTTTTGTAACGCCATTCACCCGATTGGCTCTCTCGGTATCGATACGTCACTTGGCCATTTTCACAGGCGATGATGTCCTTTTCGGGTAGCACGCCACGGTACAGATAGCGCCCCAAATAAACCAACGCTTTATCACCTTCACCCACCGACTTACAATCCACCACCCAGCGCTCAGGGTATTGAGCGGGTAGCGTGAGACCTTTCAGCGTGAGTTGTGCAAGTAGTTTGGCGCGAAAGACTTTTGCCAGCGCTTTGTGATTGAAAAGATAAGCCTTTTTGGCTTTATGGGTTTTACACCGCCAGAGGCGTTGTCGGGTATCAATTGCGGCAGCTGGCATCACGATATGCACATGTGGGTGATGATCCAAATTGCGTGCATGGGTATGTAACACCGCAATCGCACCTGGTATCCCTCGCAGTTGAGGGTCATTCTCACTGAAGCTTTTCAAGGTATCCCACGCACACTGAATGAGTGCCGCATAGACAATCCGCTGATGTGACCATGCCAAAGGCCGAAACTCAGCCGGTAACGTAAAGGTGATGAGAAAATATTCAGCTGGCACCCGTTTTTGTAACTGGCGCTCCAGCCACTGCTGGCTTTCGTGGTGTTGGCAGTGCGGGCAAGCACGGTGGCCACAGGAGTGGGGGAGATAGCTTGAATGATCACAGCCCGTGCAGCTTGCCTGCATTAAATCGGCTTGATCATTTCGACATCGCGCCATGGCATTGAGCGCTTTGCGGTGAGAAGGCAATAGCTTGCGCTGATATTGATCCAAAAACGCTGTTTTAAAGGTTTTGATAATAGAGGCGAGCAAGATCATTTAATCACCCCCCAGCCAATGGAGAAGTGTCCCATTAACTCATCAATGATTTGATCCGCTTGATGGGCGGTTTTAGTCGTCAAACGGGTGTAACGACAGGTAGTAATAATATTGCTATGCCCCAAGAACTTTTGCACCTCTTGCAAGCTGACACCCGCTTCAATCAGATGGGTCGCATAGCTGTGGCGCAGTGAATGAGGGGTGGCCGCTCTATTGCATCCTGCAATCGCGGCATTAGTGCGTCCATGCACGTCATGTTTTTTTTAGACCACAGGAGCTAACCACCTGACGCATCGCCATCTGAACACCCCCCCGATCCAACGGCGTATCCACTAACTGACAGCCCGCCAAGCCACGTTTACGATTCGGGAATAACAGTACAGGGTGGCGATGTACCAACCAGAAGCGACGCAGTATATTCAACGTAACCGCTGGCAACGGCACAAAACGATCCTTATGACCTTTTGCATCACGCACATGCACCCGTTGATGCGCCGCATCAATATCCCCAGTGGAGAGGCTCAACGCCTCACCCAAGCGCAACCCTAAGCTATAAAGGGTAAAAAAGAACACCCGGTAACTGAGAATGCGTGTTGATTTAAATAACAGAGCCGCCTCATCGATACTCACAATATCGGGTAAGCGCTGGGCAGTGGGTGGTTTAATCAGGTCCACATGTAACCACTCTTTTTTCAATGTGTGGCGGTAGTAAAACTTCAAACCATAAAGGTCGAGTTTGACCGAACTCCATGAATGAGTGCGCTGTAGATCCGTAAAATAGTCGAGTAACT
>JALTPW010000957.1 GCA_026999335.1 Chromatiales bacterium | reverse complement strand
GTGCATGACTGCCCCCAGTTTGAAAAATGGTACGCCGGTATCAATCCTGGTGGTCTCACACTGGTTTTTCCCTCGGCCTATATCAACAACCCCTCATCCATGTTCGGCCACACTCTGCTGCGGGTTGATCATCCCGGTCAGGGTGAGTCTACCCGCCTGCTGTCCTATGTCATTAATTACGGTGCTGAAACAGGCACTGACAACGGTGTGGCCTTTGCTATTAAAGGCATCTTCGGCGGCTACCACGGCAGCATCGGCATTGGCCCTTACTACAAGAAGGTGAAAGAATATTCAGATACCGAAAGTCGTGACATCTGGGAGTACCAATTAGACTTTACTTCCGCCGAAATCCGCCGCCTGCTGACCCACGTTTGGGAACTTCGCGGTGTCCATTTTGATTATTATTTTTTCGACGAGAACTGCTCCTACCTGATTCTCGTGCTACTGGACATTGCCCGTCCCGGGCTTGCTCTCAGTGACGGTTTTGCTGGCTGGGTGATTCCCTCTGATACTCTACGCCGTGTCAGTGCACAACCCGGCCTGATAAAACGCACCATCTACCGTCCTGCCGCCGGCACCCAGTTGGCACAACTCGCCACCTCATTGCCCTCATTGGCTCAAGATGCGGCATTGGCACTGGCCAACGGTAAGCAATCCATTTCCCATTATCTCCAGGAGCTTCGGCCCCGACAAGAGCAGGCCGATACCCTGCTGCTAGCTCATGACTACCTGCGTTATGAATTCCTGGCCGGACGTCGGCAGAAAGACAGTGTTGCCCGTCTGTCCCGTCAATTGCTGATCGCTCGCAGTGAGCTGCAAGCGGTGAATCCACCCCCAGAGGCGGAGATGCCTGATATTCCTCCGGAGCAAGGACATGCTACCGGTATGCTGCAGACGGGGTTTTTCCGCGAAGCCGGAAAAGATTTTTTGCAGTTACGTCTGCGACCGGCCTATCACGACCTGCTGGATCACGATGGCGGTTACGTGCCCGGTGCACAGATCGATTTTCTCAATATTGCTCTGCGCTATCGTATTGACGAGCCACGCCTGCAACTGGACGAGTTCACCGTGGTCGATATTGTCTCTCTGTCGCCACGTAATAGGTTTTTTCGCCCCACCTCCTGGCGAATACGCAGCGCCTGGCAACGTCGTATCCTGCCGGGTAAGCGCACACCAGACGAACTCAGCTTTCGGCTCGACGGTGGGGGTGGGCTGAGCTTTCGTCCACGGAACGACATGCTGTTGTTCGGTCTCATTGACGTGGGTCTGGATATCAACCGCCATCTGCAAGACTATTTTACATTGGGTCTGGGTATCGAGGCTGGTTTGCTGGCCAGTCCTTCGCCTGACTGGAAACTGCACCTTCAGGCTCAACACATGATGTTCCGCACTGGTGATGCACATCGCTACACTACACTGCGTGCCGGGCAACGCTTCAGTATCGGCCGGCAACAGGCTCTGGATATAGAGTGGGTGCAACAACGCGCCTTCGGCTTGAGCCAGATGCGCTGGACGTTCTCCTGGCGCTGGTATCTGTAACCATGCTCGTCCGATTCACCCAAAGCGTATAATTCCACATAAATGAAAAGGGACTGATCATCCTGCTGCTGTTTGGGGTTACCGGCACGCTTTCTATTGTCACCTGTACGCAGCCGTTATTTTGACCTGTGGTCAACATCGTGCCGGCGGAATTAATGTAGGTGTTATGAAAGATTGCTACTGCTCCAAAGTTGTTTTTCAAGTGCATTTTCAATGCGGGATTCTTTAGTGGTCTGTAAACCCTTTATTATTGGATTCAGTATTTCTGTGGTGTCTCACGGCAAGGCGCGGATTCAGGTATAATTCCCCGCCTTCTAGCCCGTAATTCCTCGCGGGCAACGTGAATAAACAGGAATTCGACGCATGTTTGACAGCCTTTCCGAGCGGCTAAACCGTACCCTGAAAAACATCCGTGGCCAGGGCCGCATCACCGAGTCCAACGTTAAGGACACCCTGCGCGAGGTGCGTATGGCGCTGCTGGAGGCCGACGTGGCCCTGCCGGTGGTGCGTGTGTTCGTCGACCAGGTGCGTGAGCGCGCCCTTGGCAAAGAGGTGTTGCAAAGTCTCTCTCCCGGCCAGGCATTGATCAAGATCGTCCGTGAAGAGCTGGAAAAGGTCATGGGCGAGGCCAACGAGGAGCTGGATCTCAGCACCCGTCCACCAGCGGTGATCCTGATGGCCGGCCTGCAGGGTTCGGGTAAGACCACCAGCGTCGCCAAGCTCTCCCGCTGGCTGCGTGAGCGCAAGAAAAAATCCGTGTTGGTGGCCAGTGCCGACGTCTACCGCCCTGCCGCCATTGATCAGTTGGAGACGCTGGCCAGGGAAGTCGAGGTTGATTTCTTCCCCAGCAATCCCTCACAGGATCCGGTGGACATCGCCACCGCTGCCATCGAGCAGGCGCGCAAGCAGATGAAGGACGTGGTCATCATCGATACCGCCGGCCGTCTGCACGTCGACGAGGAGATGATGGGCGAGATCAAGCGCCTGCATGCCGCCATCGACCCGGTAGAAACCCTGTTCGTGGTCGACAGCATGACCGGCCAGGACGCCGCCAATACCGCCCGCGCCTTCGACCAGGCCCTACCACTCACTGGTGTCATTCTCACCAAGACCGACGGTGACGCACGTGGTGGCGCGGCGCTGTCCATCCGTCATATCACCGGCAAACCCATCAAGTTCCTCGGCGTGGGCGAAAAGACCACCGCGCTGGAGTCCTTTCACCCGGATCGCCTCGCCTCGCGCATCCTTGGTATGGGCGACATGCTCAGCCTTATCGAGGAGGCAGAACAGAAGGTTGATCGCAAGGAAGCCGAGAAACTGGCGAAGAAGGTCGCCAAGGGCAAAGGCTTCAACCTGGAGGATTTCCGCAGCCAGCTGCAGCAGATGCAGAACATGGGCGGCATCGGCGCGCTGATGGACAAGATGCCGGGCATGGCCAACGTGCCCGAGGCGGTAAAAAACAATATCGATGACAAGCAGTTCAAACGTCTGGAGGCCATTATCAATTCCATGACGCCGCACGAGCGCCGTTTTCCTCAGGTCATCAAGGGCTCACGCAAGCGCCGCATCGCACAGGGCTCCGGTACCCAGGTACAGGACGTCAACCGCCTGCTCAAGCAGTTCACGCAGATGCAGAAAATGATGAAAAAGATGAGCAAGGGCGGCATGAGCAAAATGTTGCGTGGCCTGAAAGGGCGTATGCCGCCGGGGATGCCTTTTTAATCTGCCATGTAGGGTGGGCATTGCCCACCATTGCGCATTATTCATGGCGGATGCGGTGGGCAGTGCCCATCCTACGGTGGCTTACAGCGATTCAGGCCGGACGAGCCTGCGCCAGTTTGCCCAGCAATATGATCGCGGCCTCCAGCCGTTCATCCCAGGGTTGTGCGCAATTGATACGGATGAAATTGGCGTATTTTTGCGAGGCGGAAAAAATCGGGCCGGGGGCGATGCTGATGCCCTTTGCCAGTGCCTGGTGAAAGATGGCCATCGCATCCGTGCCTGCGGGCAGTTCCACCCAGATCACAAAACCGCCCACCGGCTGCGTCACCCGGGTACCTTCGGGAAAGTGTTGACTGACGGCCCGGGTGATGCGCGCGACCAAGTGCGCATACTGGCCGCGCACCTGGCGCAGGTAACGGTCGTAGCCGCCGCGTTGCAGAAAATCGGCGATGGCCAATTGCGGTAGCGTGGGTGTTGCCAGGCTGGTGATGTATTTCAGATATTCAATCTTCTCCTGGTATTTTTCCGGCACCACCCAGCCCACCCGCAGGCCCGGCGACAGGGTTTTTGAAAAGGAACTGCAATAGAGCACGTTGCCGTTCGTATCAAAGCTTTTTGCGGCTTTCGGGCGGTGGTGGTCGAAGGCCAAATCGCCATATACGTCGTCTTCTATCAGTGGAATGTCGTGCTGATCCAGCAGTTTTATCAGCGCCTGTTTGTTGTCCTCCGACATGCAGTAACCCATCGGACTATTGAAATTTCCCACCATGGCGCAGGCCTTGACGGGCCATTGCTCGATGGCGAGTTTTAGGGCGTCCAGGCTAATGCCGTGCTGCGGGTGGGTGGGGATCTCCAGTGCCTTCAATCCCAGCGCTTCGACCACCTGCAGGAGTCCGTAGAACGTCGGTGATTCCAGTGCAATGATATCCCCTGCCTTGGCGACGGCCCGCAGGCAAAGCGTCAATGCCTCCTGGCAGCCACTGGTGATGACGACCTTGGACGGTGCGACCTGACAGCCTGCATCCAACATACGGCGGGCGATCTGCTGGCGCAGCTCAGTGCTGCCGGGCGGGAATTCATAGCTGGCGCTACGCTGTTGCTGATGGCGGGTGACGGCTAGCAATGCCCGATTGATGGCCCGGGTCGGCAGAAAACTGTGATGCGGGATTGCCGCGCCCAATTGAATCATTCCGGGCTGACGCGTGGCCTGACTCAGTTGCATAGCCATCTGCTGTCCGGTGATACGGGCAGGTTTTGGCTTGGGATTGGTCATGGCCGGCTGTTCCGGTGCCCGCCACATGGATGTGCGCACATAATAGCCGGAGCGGGGGCGAGCCTGAATCAGCCCGCGGTCTTCCAGCAATTGGTGGGCCTGCATGATGGTGGATATGCTGACGCTGAACTGTTCACTCAGCCTGCGCACCCCCGGTATCCGCTCGCCGGGCAGATAAACGCCCTGTTTAATCTGTTCGGCAAGTCCAGTGGCGACCTGTTCGTAGCGTTTCATCGGTGTTCATTTTCCCGTTTCATGACAGTTCCCGCAAAAAAATACAGTACAGCTCTGCGTTTGGTGAATCTGTGCTGTATCAGTTTCATTGCGACTGAATCTGTATTGTTTTGAGTGTGGCAGCTAGAGTGGTGAAGGTCAAAGCGGTTATGGGGGGGGGTGTCCAGTGCGTCACCGGCCGCAGCCACGAACAGAGGTTGCCGTTTTTTTGCGGCTGAAGTCGCTTCCACGAATGGAGATGATCGGGTGAATTTCAACAAGGGAGTGCCGGAGTCGCTGTGCTGGCTGAACGGCGAGATCATGCCGGTGACGCAGGCGTGTATCCCTGTTTTGGATCACGGCCTGTTGTACGGCGATGGTGTTTTTGAAGGTATTCGTTTTTACCAGGGGCGCGCCTTCCGTTTGCAGGAACATCTGCTCCGCCTGAGCGATTCTGCGGCGGCCATAGGTTTGCCGTTGCCGCTTGATCAGGAGACCCTGGCAGCGGCCGTCGCTGAGCTGATCGAGGCATTTTCTGCGCCCGAGGGTTACCTGCGACTGGTGGTGACCCGCGGAGAGGGGCCTCTGGGGCTTGACCCCACGCCCTGCAAGCGGGGCAATGTTTTTATCATTGCGGCGCAGATGGCACTGGTCGATGCAGAAAAATGTCGTCGGGGAATCCGCGTCATTATTGCTGCCACCCGGCGTCTGCCGGTGGATGGCCTGGATCCGCGTATCAAGAGCCTGAACTATCTCAATCACATTCTGGCGCGGATGGAGGCCGCCAACGCCGGTGCGCAAGAAGCGATACTGCTCAATGCGCGTGGCCACGTCTGCGAGGGGAGTGCGGACAATGTCTTCATCGTCAGGCATGGCGCCCTGCTGACGCCGCCGGTGAGTGATGGCGCGTTGGATGGTATTACCCGGCGTGTGATCATCGCGCTTGCGGCACAGGCGGACAGGGTGTGCCGGGAGCAAACCCTGGCTCCCTATGACCTGTACACCGCCGACGAATGTTTTCTCACCGGTACCGGTGCGGAACTGATTCCCGTGCGTGAAATCGATGGGCGCTTGCTGAAACAGTGTCCGGGAAGTGTATTCACCGGCATACAACAACAGTTTCATGCATTGATTCAGCAGGAAACTCGGGAAACGACGGGCACTGTCACCTAATGATGGCAAGGAGCAGGCGATGATTAATGTGGGTATTGTTGGGGCCTCGGGATATATGGGCGGCGAGGTCTTGCGGGTACTGATGGATCATCCGGAGGTCGACATTGCCTGGGCGACCAGCCGCGCTGGTGGTCGCATCGAGGAATATCACCCGAATCTTTATGACAGCGGAATTGAACTGATTCACCCCGATCGGGCAACGCCCTGCGATGTGGTTTTTTTGGCCTTGCCGACAGCGGCCTCGATCCGCGAATCGGCCCGATTTCTGGCGATGGGCACCAAGGTCATCGACCTGGGTTCTGCCTTCCGCTTGCAGGATCGCGCTACCTGGGAACGTGTCTATGGCCAAACACATGGCCAGTGGACGCTGGCGGAACAGGCGGTGTACGGCATTAATGAATTGCACAGGGCCGATGTGGAAAATGCCTCACTGATTGCCAATCCAGGGTGTTTTTCCTCAGCGGCCATTCTGGCCCTGGCACCCTTGATGGCGGAGGGCCTGGTCGAAACGGAGCGGCTGGTGGTGACCGGCATATCGGGTACCGCCGGGGTCGGAGCAGAGCTGTCTCGCGCGGCACACCACCCGGAAATCGGCAATAACCTGCTGCCGTACAATGTGGTGGGGCATCGCCACAGTGTTGAAATGGAACAGGAGCTGTCGTTACTGGCCGGGCAGGCTGTGTCTGTTCATTTCACGCCGGTCTATGCGCCCATCGTGCGCGGCATCCTCGCCGTGTGCCATGTGTTTCCGCTAAAGAGTACTGACCGGGATAGCCTGCTTGAGCGATATCGTGCCTATTACCAGGATGCGCCCTTTGTGAAGGTCTATGATCTGCCCAAAGAGGTCAATGTCGCCTGGCAGTACAAGCCCTATCCCTGGGTGAGTTCGGTCGTGGGAACCAATTACTGTTTCATCGGCCTGGACTACGATGCCGAGCGGGGGCGTATCAGTGTGCTGAGTGTGCTGGACAGTGTGGGTAAAGGCGGCGCCCAGGTCGGCATCGAGAACATGAATCTGATGTGTGGCCTTGAGCGTTC
>JALTPW010000956.1 GCA_026999335.1 Chromatiales bacterium | reverse complement strand
GGGTATTCGCGACCGAATCGTCAGTGGCGAAATTGGCCAGCAGATAGCCGCTGCTGCCGGTAACGTTCGTCTGATCGATGTCGATGCGCCAGACGCGCCCGCCGGTATCGCCCATGTAGAGGCGATCAACCAGGCCATTGCCGTCGAGGTCGATGATGCGCACGTCCGAGGGGATGCTGTTGGTCAAGCCCAGGGCGAGGTTATGACCGACGTCAGTGGGGCCCGCACTCCAGATTTTTGCGCCGGTGAGGGCGTTGACGATGTAGATGGCGCGACCCTGACTGTCGGCCCGACGTGTGTTTTCGGTGTCTTTGTCCGTCGGTGCATCCTGGTTGGTGTCATAGCCACCGGCGAAGATCAGCACCTTGGTCTTGACGCTGTTGACCATCACACTGGTCAACTGCGGGGTGGACCAGGTCTGGCCCAGCTCCGCAAATGTGCTTTTGGCAACACCACCTTTGATCGTCCATAACATTTGTGGACTGTTCGGGTTGGTGATGTCCAGGGCGTAGTAGTTGTGTCCGCCGCGGCGCATGCCGAAATAGAGATAGGTATGGGTGCTGTTCTGCCAGACGACCAGATTGCCGTCCAGCCCGTAGACTTTTGTGTCGGTGTTGCTGTTGTGATACAGGGTATCGAGATTGGGCAGCAGCTCCGGCGGGATGAAGGCAAAAAGCTCCGTGGGTGTATTGGCGGCGACATCGAAGGCGTGCAGCAGGCCGTCGTTGGTCGGCACGTAGAGCACCTGCGCCGGGAGCGGGTTCTGTGCGGTGCCGGTGTAATTGACCAGCGCCGGTGTCGTGTGCAGGGAGTCACCCATGTGTTTTCGCTGAGTGGTGGTGGTATCGCCATCCTCGTCCTGCACATCGATGCCGCGCACCCAATCGATGAGTTTTGCGCGTGTCACGGTGGCTGAGTGTTCCAGCAGGTCAGTCGTCAGTGCGGCGTTGCCCGTGGTGAAGGCGTTGCTGGCATGTGTGAGGTCGTTACTGCTCTCCGTGTAGGTATAGATGTTTCGCGTGCTGGCATTCAGTGTCCCCGCCAGGGTCGTCGCGTCATCGGTGAAGGTGGGGCTGCCGGTATTGTCAAAGCTCAGTACGGCCTTGATCACGTCGCCGCGCCAGGCGGGTTTGTCGCTGGGGGTGAATTCCGTCCGGTAGAGGGCGTTGCTGGTCTCCAGGCGGTTGTTTGGATTGATCGTGACGGAGGGCGCGGAGAAGCTGGCATCGCTGTTGGTGACCTGTTGGATGATTTGTTTGAATGCCGCTACCAGGCTTGCGGGGGAGGTGGCATCGAAGTATTGGCCGTTGCCCTTGCGGGCCAGCAAGCGGAGAAAGTCCTGCGCATTCGTATTGCCGCCGAGTTCGAAGCCAATGGTGTAAGTGGTGATGGTCTGCGTATTCGCCAGGGTGCTGGATTGATCCTCGGTAGCCATGTAGTTGACGAGTTCGGGCAGGCAGCGGCCGTTGGCGGGGATTTTACCGGTGAAGGTTTGGCTCAAGTCGCCGCAGGCCGTGTAGCTTGTGCTGTTAGTGATCGGTTCAACGCGCAGGGCAATGTTATCTCTGGTGGCGTGGAGGGTCGGTTCACCGTCGGAGAGCAGAACCACATAGTTGCTTTGGCATTGGTAGGAGATGGGGCTGATGTAGTTGACCGCGTTCCAGCTTTGTTCTTCGTAGGTGTACTCTTCTGTGCAGAGCCGATAGGTTCCGCTGCTGGCCGGCTGGGCGGGATCGCACTCTACCCAGGTCGAGCCGTTCTGGGGGGCTGTCGGCTTCGTGCCGCAGTTGTCGTGGTCACCAGTGGTATAGGCGGGGGCGTCCCATAGGCACTCGAGACCACTGCTGTCACATGAGTATGTGCGGACACGGTATCGCGCGGGTTGAGCCGGGGTTTCGTAGTTTATGGGCACGCCGCAGCTATAGGGATTGTCACCGCACTTTTTCGTCGAGCCCTGATCAGCCGGCTTGGTTTCGCCAGTGTAAACATAACAGGGGCGTGTATCGGTTACCTGTGTGCTGGTTTTAATGATGTCCTCATCGTAGGCGGCCGGATTATCCGCTCTGCGGTCGCCACCAGTATAGCGGTTGGTCAAGTTATCCCATGTCGGCGCGGGGTCATTGCGTATGCCGCGCGCGCTGCCGGAATTGAAGACCTGTGTGCCCGCATAGTAGCTGGAGGCAAAATAGAGGGCGTCGCCCATGGGGGTGTCGAAACCTTCCGCTGTCAGGGTCGTATAGCTTTGC
>JALTPW010000955.1 GCA_026999335.1 Chromatiales bacterium | reverse complement strand
GTGTTCAAGGATAGCGAGCCAGGGCAGATAGTAATGATAATGAAAGGCGGGCTGTATTTTGTGGTGTTGGCTTTTTTTGGGATAGTGATCTATCAGGCATTGGATAAGCTGGTGATCGAAAACCCTGCGGTCAAGCTAACCGAGCATGATCAACTGATTATGTACTCTATTACAGGGTGTGAATTTTGTGAGGTGAAGCGCCGTGAATTGCGCAGGGCGGAAATTCCCTACGTGGAGTATGTCGTCGATCGTCATCCTGGTGCGGGCGCTGAGTTACAGAAGAAATTGAATCAAGCAGGTTTTTCACCCAGTGAAATGGGCTTTCCCAGTTTTGATGTTAAAGGCACCTTCATTCCCAACAACCCACCTTTACTACAGATTAAAAAAATAATTGGGGATAGTGCCGAGGGCTAGTGTACCGTGAGGTCTTGTCATTATCCTGAAGCTACGGATTCAGGATAATGAGCTTGTTTCTTCCCCATTCCTTCCCCGGCTTGCTATTCAGACCCAGTGCTGTCCCGCTAACAACACATCGTCATGCCGGATTTGATTCGGCATCCAGGAAGTCATTGAAACCGCTGGATTCCGGGTCAAGCCCGGAATGACGTAGAGGGGTTGTCCGATAACAGCAACGACTCACAGGTCAAAACGTCACGGATTTCATCCGAATTGGCAGCTATTCAGCTTTGCTTGCTCTCCATTCCTTCAACTCAGGTTTTTGCCCGCCAGCTCAGGTTTTGCAGGGCCTCGGCCATGGCCCAGTCGGTGGCATCGTCGATGTCGAGGCTGGCGATGGCGTCCATGGGCAGAGGGGCGCTGGCGGGTGGAAAGAAATTGCCGCCGGCGCGCAGCACGGTGCTGCGTATCAGATACAGGGCGCCGTTGGGAGTGAGCAGGCCGGGGCCGTCCTGGCGGCGGCTGATGCCGTCGTCGCCTAATGATTGCAGGCGGCCTTGGGTGTCGGGCTGGAACAGACTGCCGGGACTGCGGTGGAGGGCCTTGACAGCGATCACGGCGTCCAGCGTGGAATCTTTGTGCAGTTTCTCCCAGGCCAGATCGATAACCGTTGGCGGGCGGAAGGGGGAGGTGGGTTGCAGCAGTAGTACCCAGGACGGATGTTCGTGGTGCGCTTCGGCGAGCCAGTCCAGGGCGTGCAGAACCACGTCCACCGAAGTGGCCGTGTCGCCGGCCAGGGCCGCCGGGCGTAGGAAGGGAGCCGCCAGACCACAGGCGCGTCCGGCTTCGGCGATGGCTGTGTCATCGGTGCTGAGCAGGCAACGGGCTTCATGCAGCTGGCTCTGGCGCAGGGCCTCGGCGGTCCAGCCCAGCAGGGGTAGGCCGCCCAGCGGCTTGATGTTCTTGCCCGGCAGTCCCTGCGAACCGCCACGGGCGGGGATCACCACCAATACCTCGTGCGGATTCATCGCAGCTGCTCTCGCTTGATGCGGGCCGGTACCCCGGCCACCAGGGTGTGCGGTGGCACGTTGGTGATCACTACCGCGCCAGCGGCGATCACCGCGCCCGCACCGATGCATACACCTTGTTTTATTACCGCCCCGGCACCCACGTGTACTCCCGATCCCAGTCGGCAGTTACCGCAGAGCACGGCGCCGCTGGCGATGTGGCAGTGGTCGCCGATATCGCCGTGGTGTTCGACCACGGCATGGCTGTTGATCAGTACATTGTTGCCCAAACGGGCCTCGCTGTTGATCAGGCTGCCGGCCAGTGCTTGTAGGCCCTCGCCGGCGTGTGCACTGGGGCTGATGATGGCCGAGGGGTGGCGCACCCCGGCGAAGCGGTAGCCGGCCTCGCGGAAGCGCCGGAATATCTCGGTTCGTGCCGTGGTGCCGGCGCTGGAACCGAGGCCGTTGATCAGCCATACCGTATCCGGGGCGTGCTGTTCGACGGCCTCGTCATTGCCCAGATAGGGCAGGGCGGCGAGCAGGCCCGGTGCCGGAGGCTGTGGCGCACACAGGCCGGGCAGGGGGGTGTCGGCTGTTTGCAGGATTTCTGCCAGCACGGTGGCATGGCCGCCGGCGCCGAGCAGGATCAGGTCGGTGGATGTTGGATCTGTCACGGGCTACCTCGCTTCCCTCTGTAGGAGCGGGCCATGCCCGCGATTTGCTAACCGGCAATCGCGGGCATGGCCCGCTCCTACAAAATGAAATTCTGATTTCATGCCAATTCCTCCCTGTCGACAGCTTCGTCAGCGGCATAGTCGCGCCTCGCCAAGCGGCCCAGCAGGGCCCAGTAG
>JALTPW010000954.1 GCA_026999335.1 Chromatiales bacterium | reverse complement strand
AGGAAAAGAAGCCGGAGCGGGGGCTGCGGGATCCACTGTCAGCCCTGAAGAAACAGACGTTACGGCGGCGGTGGAGGGTGCGGTCTCCTTTTCCGGTATTACCGCCGATGCACTTGAAAAAGCCGCTGAGTCCGGGGCGGCCTTTATTGAAATCCCCCCTGATGCGCTGATTAACGACCCGCCGCTGGAGCCTGTACCAATGATACCGATAGAGGCCACCGCGCAGGCGGTCGCGGAACTGGTCGAGACGATAAAGACAGAGGGCGCCAGTCTGGTGGCGGTGGGTGGCGCCTTGCTGGGCGCCGTCACGCGAGGTATTGGCAACAAACTGCCTGTTCAGGATCACATAGACAAAGCCTTGAAAAACAGCCGTTCTTCCAGTGAAGCATTGGGCAAGGCCGGCATGGAGCAGGCAAAAAACCGGCAGGGGTTGAAAACCGATCCCAAATACACCGACCGCTACCATGGCCCGGACGATCTGGCGCGGGACAAAAACGGCAAACTGACCGAGATAGAGGCCAAGGGCAATAGCCGGAACACAACAGCCTTATCCAAAAACAGCAACGGTGAAAAACAAAGCTCGGCGGCAAAGAACAAGCGGCGCGCTAAGCAGATGATAAAGGATAAGTCAAAAAAGATCGGCCTTTCTTCCAACCGCCAGGGTGGAGCCTATACACAGAAGGAGATCGATTTGTGGAAGGAGGTTGAAAACAGGGAAGGCAACAAACGCCACCTGTCGGTACACACCAACACCGAGACGGGCCGGGTGCGGGTGCTGAAGCGGAGTAAACGTGGAGAAATGGATCAGACACTGGATGATTTTATCATGGACAGTTTTGCAGAGATCAAGCGGGGAATCATGGAGGCGTTTGGAAAATGAACGTGCCGGAACAGCAGCAGATCGACCATTGGCTGAAAGTTGCCAGAGAGGGTATCGATCGAAAACGCAAATTGGTGAAAGAGGGGTTTCATCGGAAAGAGGATCTGCCTGTCCAGGGGGCATATGTTTCTCAAGCGGCAAATTACGCTGATCTCGCCCGCACCAAATTCCTCAACGGTGACCCCATTTCATCGGTGCGGCGTGAGTTCGCCAATGCGGCCCGGTGCATTATCAAAAGCTTTACCATGGCCTATGATGTGAAGGATCCGGATTATGTCGGTGACAAGCCCAAACCTGAAGGAGCGCTAGATCCTGGGTATGGTCAGGTCAGTTGGGCAGACGTTAACGAAATCGCAGCCATTGAAGGCTTCAACTATGCATTGATGGCTGCCGATTTTGACCTGGGAAGAGAGCTGGCGCAGTGGTATCAGGATCGTAAAGATGGTCGCAAAATGGATCCTGAGGTCAATCGCTACGCCCATGCGCTGAAATATGCGCTTTTAGGTGAACGGGACGAAGGCAGCGCCTTATTAAAAAAGACCATTGATGCTTTAACCCCCAAGCCACCGAAAGAGAGATACAAACTAAACTACCTTACCTTGAGTCTCACGCTCTCCGGCATTCTGACTGACGATGAAACGCTCTTTAATCAGGGATTGGAGCAAGTGCTGGTGTTTCATGAAAAAGTCATGATCCCCTCAGAGGACTTGTGGGATACCGCAAAAGAATTTATCTGCGACCATGCCGTGGCGCTGGCCAATCTGGCGATAAGCTATCACCTGAATGTGACAGTCGAGCATGATCTGCTGCCTGAAGGATTACTTGTTCAGCCGATGGATGGTTGACCCGCCATTGCCTGAACTGGCTGGCCCGGGATTTCTCACCCTTCAGCGCCCCTTATTTTGACGGTCTTTGATATTGGCGCTATGCCAAATAAGCGTCATTGACGATATCACAACCCCAAATACACCGGCCGCTACCATGGCCATGATAATTTGGGTCGTGACAGACAAAACAAATTAACCGAAACCGAGTTCAAGGGAAGTAGTAAGGACAGTACACGATTATCGAAAAACAAAAAACTTGAAAGCCAGAGTTCAAAGGCGAAAAACAAACGCCGCGCCGAACAGATGACCAGCCCCAGAAAGCGCAGGAAAATGGGTATTCCCTCCAATCGTCAGGGTGGGGCTTATACGCAGGGAGAGATTGATTTGTATGATGAAATCAAAACCCGAGATGGTGGCAAGCGGCACCTTTCAACGCACACCAATACGGAAACCGGACGGGTGCGGGTTGTTGAACGTGACCGATATGGAAAAAACCCTAAAACACTACACGATTTCAAAATGGAGAATTTTGAAGAAATCAAGCAGGGTT
>JALTPW010000953.1 GCA_026999335.1 Chromatiales bacterium | reverse complement strand
TGCTGTCGTTCGCCGCCCAGTCCAATGTCCCCGAAGTCGCCGTGTAGTCTTCGCCATCAGCCGCCGTGCCATTACTGGTCGCATAATCCACGCTGATGGCTTCAGAAATATCACCCGCACGATTCACCGTAATGGTGATGCTGGCAACATTTTCATCGACCTGATAGGTGGCCGAGGAAAACGACACACTGGACGGGCCGATTGTGCCATCGGTGGTCACACAGACTTCACTGCCGGGCGCGGAAGTATTGCCTGCCGCATCATAGGCTTCAATGCGATAACAGTATTCTGTTGCGCTGACCAGATGCAGATCGGTATAGGTTGTTGATGTCACTGCCGCAACCAATGTTGTCGCATTCCCCATCGCTCCACGAAGAATACGGAATCCAACTACGTCATCGATTTGTGCTTGCGACCAACTCAGCGTCGCACTGTTATTATCCGCACTTGCCGGTAGATTAATGGGTGCCGGTGGTGCCTTGGTATCCGGTATGCCGTCCAGCATTAAAGACTTTGCCTCTGCCTTGGCTGATACCTGGCCCCGGCCATCAATAGCCTCCACTTCATAAATATAGGGAGTGTTAGTCACTAAGCCCGTATCATGGTACACCGGATACGGTGTCGAGCCGACAAGCGTGCCATTACGATATACATGATACCCGGTCACCCCTTTGTCATCTGTTGAGGCATCCCAGACAACAACAATTTCGCTATCACTTGCCGGCAAGGCACGTAAATTATCCGGATCCGTTGGCGCAGTATCGGTATCTGATGTGAAGTCAATATCAAGATTGATCTTGTTGACAATCAGGTTCTGAATATTGGTCTCCGGATCATTGATGATGATAGTGATCTGATTGTTATTGATAACAACCGGGCTATTATCAAGGAAGCCATCAAAGCCGGTGCCATCGGCATCAAAAGGGGTCGACAATAAATCCACATCGACGGCTACGCCATTTTTGTCTAACACTTGCGCGACAATCGCCTGGATTTCATCCTTGATCGCATCCACTTCCGATTGTGTTGGCATCTCTGTGATGGCACCCGCATTAGCAAACACCGCATCAAGATCCAAACCCTGAATTTTGAACCAGTTCCTGATAATTAGATCGCTATAGGGATGGATATTTCGGCTAATAGTAGAGGTATTATTGCTGTGCGCAACACTGTACAGAAAGTCTCCGTTACCTTTATCCACCCGCATCAGGTATGGGCCGTTATCGGTAAGATCATCGACCTGAAATTTGCCGTAAGCATCAGAAATATCTGTTTGGGTAGCGCCACTTTTTGACTTGACGGTTATCTCCGCATTGGCAAGTGCTGCACCCGTGGCGGCGGTACCCTGGATCCCAGTGCCAATAATATCTTCAGGAGTTTTACTACCACCGCCGCCACACCCAACCAGCGTAGCAATGACAAATGCCAATAGACAGGCCCTGAAAAAATACGACTTACTCTTTACTTTTAAGTGTTTCATTTTTCTCTTCTCCGACATTTCCATGTTCTTCAAAATAATAGATACCGACACCCAGACGTTTTACAGGATCTTCTGAATCACCGGGGGACTGAGACATTCTCTGGATCAACCACTGATTAAGATCCGATAGCAGTGCGGATGATTTATGATGGCTGTAGACCTTAAATTCTTTCACCACATTCTCAGGCACATCCCTGTGAATCAACTGTCTCTGAAAACGCAGTTCCTCTTTTTTATGCTCAAGATTATGTGCCGCTGTTTCCAACAAGTCGGCCGCACTGATTGACATAATTTCAATCTGTTCCGGTTTATCATCATGCGGTATATAGCCACAGCTGAGCAGTTGCACTAAATCCTTTTCCGCCGTGATTTTTGCAACTCCGATACGTTTGAGCTCTTCCAGTATGGCCCTGGCGGTGATATCCCCACTGTAGCGAACCGCCAGTGCATTAAAGCTGGCACTGGCGCCTTTTATAGGCAGGATTTTGGGTTGTTTTTCTTTATCCAGAAATTCTGGGTCATTTAACCAGCCCGTGACCACTCTCAAGGCTCGGTTAGTTGTACCTTTTCTGGGTTGAATTTCGCTGGCGCTCTGTTGCGTCAGACGGACAATTTCTTTCCGATTCAGTCCAGTCAGGATAGCCACTCTGGAATAGGTTGTTTTTCGGCCCGGGATAGAAAAGTGCTCATACGCCACCTCCATATAGGCACGCTTTGCAAACTCTGCAAATTCTCCATGTGATATTTCGTTGCGCATTAATACCCTTATTAATGGTTTTAATATCTTTATGGTTGCTTGAGCCAATACGGTTTTGATCGATACTTCCATAAAACGGGATAATAATCCCGTTTTTTTGTGCTGTCAACACACAGCCATGATGGAATGAATCTAAAACAGGATCGGGTTCTGTTCATGATGGGAGGATGGAGGTCATCA
Organism: Chromatiales bacterium; assembly: GCA_026999335.1. Classification (GTDB taxonomy): domain Bacteria; phylum Pseudomonadota; class Gammaproteobacteria; order SZUA-152; family SZUA-152; genus DRQN01. The sequence continues at coordinate 4,576 of JALTPW010000953.1, read as the reverse complement.
TGAAGCTCGATGACTTAACGACCATTGATCAACTGACAAATTTCTTGTCCGGTAGACATGCAGTCGCCTTTTCGGTCATCAGCGATGAAAAACACCTGCTGACTCAGGGCACTCTCTCGGCACAAGCGCCTTACCTTGTTACCACTGAATTCAGGGGGAGCAGCTCGTTAAATTTTGATATCTGACGCTACTGCGTCGGGGATAAGGGGCCTGGCCCACTGCCGACTGAAGATCGGCGGCTACTCCTATCAGTCGTTCACCCGGCCTCGGGTTGTCAACTGGCTCAACGGAGTTTGAATATCTCAGATGAACAGGCTGTGTCGTCAAAGTAACACTTTTGCCATTGCCCAGAAGAAACGGCGGGTGTTTGCTTTCATGGCTAACCCTCCTCTTTTTTACTGTTTTTTCAGTAACTTGGAAGACTGAACCTGAGCTTCGTTCATAAGCATTTCTAGAAATAGATGTGAATCTGCTAGAATACGTGGCTTTGCAGCCTCCCTGAGACTAGGAAACTATTATGCATACTGGTGAAACCTTTACCCAATTCATCATCGAAGAACAGCGCGGCGCCAAGGATGCATCCGGCGATTTTACGGCCCTGCTGAACAACGTTGTCACCGCCTGCAAGGCGATTTCCAGCTGCGTGAACCAGGGCGCTCTGGTCGGTGTGCTGGGTTCCGCCGGTAGTGAAAATATTCAGGGCGAAACCCAAAAGAAGCTCGATATCCTCTCCAACGATATTTTTCTCCAGGCCAATCAGTGGGCCGGCCACCTGGGCGCGATGGCCTCTGAAGAGATGGATGATATCTACCCGATTCCTGCAGAATACCCCAGGGGCAAGTACCTGCTGACCTTCGACCCCCTGGACGGATCAAGCAACATCGACGTCAATCTGTCCGTGGGCAGCATCTTTTCCATTCTGCGCTGCCCCGAGGGCGTGGAAAACCCCACTGCAGAAGACTTTTTACAGCCCGGCACCGAGCAGGTCTGCGGCGGCTTCACCCTCTACGGCCCGTCCACCATGCTGGTGCTGACCACCGGCAACGGCGTCAATGGCTTCACCCTGGATCACAACGTTGGTGAGTTCATCCTTACCCATCCCGGCATGACCATCGTCGAAGATACCGCCGAATTTGCCATCAATATGTCGAACCAGCGCCACTGGGAAGCCCCCATGCAGCGTTATATCGATGAATGCCTGGCCGGCACCACCGGCCCCCGCGACAAGGATTTCAATATGCGCTGGGTGGCCTCCATGGTCGCCGAGGTGTACCGCATCCTCACCCGCGGCGGCATCTTCATGTATCCCATGGACACTCGCGATCCCAGCAAGCCCGGCAAACTGCGCCTGATGTACGAAGCCAACCCCATGGGCTTCATCGTCGAGCAGGCGGGCGGCCTCTGCTCTACCGGCCGTGAACGCATCATGGAAATCCAGCCCACCGGCCTGCATCAGCGTGTGCCGGTGATCCTGGGTTCCAAGAATGAGGTCGAGCGGGTTATCGAGTACCATAAGGCAGGCTGAATAAAACACCTGACCTGAAAAAGGGCGGCTACCTTCACGGGTAGCCGCCCTTTTATTTTCTGCAAAGAGCCATATCTATGAGCGCTTACGCCGACAGTGAGTACTCACTTTTTGTTTTGGGGTTTTGACAAAGAGGGTAAACGCTCAAATCTGTTTACCCTATAAATGATCCGATAAGGCCCGGTGCGTATACGGCGACAACCTGCAAGATTACCCCTCAATCGCTTACCTGACTGATCCGGAGAACCGTTAACAAGCCGATCCTCAATGACCTTCAGGATGCGGCGGGCTTCCGGTCTGCCAAAACCATCCAAATCATCTTGTACTTCTGGATGGTAGGTAACCTCCCATACCATCGACTTTAGTCCTCATCCTCATCTGAGTACCGGGCGACCATATCAGCGTGGCTGGTTGTTTTTCATGACAACAAACCGATCCTGCTTTCCACTGGTCAGTGCATCGAACGCTTTTTTTTGGCCGTGCGGATAAAGTCGGTGAAGGGCGTGCTGTCGCACCTTAAAAGTCGTCAAGCATGACGTTTTTAAAGGCACAGCCCCAATGCCATTAAGTTAACAAAATGATGACTGTTTTGTCGGTTGGTGGTGAGCTTGCGAACCCCAACGAAACCAACAATGTTGGGATTCCTGCGTCACCACCACCCGACAATAAGCAGGATGTCAGGCTTAACTTAATGACATTGGGCACAACCCGATCACACATCCAGATTCGCCACCTGCAGGGCATTGCTTTCGATAAATTCACGGCGAGGCTCCACCTGGTCACCCATCAGGGTGGTAAACACCTCATCAGCCGCCACTGCGTCTTCGATCCGCACCTGCAACAAACGCCGCACTTCGGCATCCAGCGTGGTCTCCCACAGCTGCTCGGGATTCATCTCCCCCAGGCCCTTGTAACGCTGGATGTGCTGTCCGCGACGCGCCTCGGACATCAACCAGTCCAGGGTTTCTTTAAAACTGCTCACAGAGGCCTTGCGCTCGCCTCGTTGCACATAGGCGCCCTCACTCAGCAGATCCCGCAGCTGTTCACCCAGCGCCACCATGCTGGCATATTCGGCGGAATTGAAAAATTCGCTGGTGAGCACTCGCTCGTTACCCACGTTATGACTGATCGCATTGACCCGCGCCAACCAGACGGCATCATGCTCCGAATCGTCTTCCAACGAGATATCGTAACGAACCTCGCTGAGGTCAGCGGCGTTCAGCCGCTCTTCCAGCGCCTTGAACCAGACCTCGGCCTTTGCCTTGTCCTGCACCGCCGCCGGATCCATGGCAGGCAGGTAGACCAGCTGTTCCAAGAGCGCGGGGTGGTAGCGTCGCGATAATCTTTCCACCGTCGACATTACTGTAAGGTATTGTTTTGAAAGGGTTTCCAGTGTAACGCCGGTGATTGCCGGGGCATCTTCGGCCACATACAGGCCGGCATTTTCAAGCGCCGTCTGTAACAGATAATCATTCAGCTCGACATCGTCTTTGACATAACGCTCCTGCTTGCCCTTTTTCACCTTATACAACGGCGGCTGGGCGATATAGATATGGCCCCGCTCGATGAGTTCCGGCATCTGACGATAGAAAAAGGTCAGTAGCAAGGTACGAATATGCGAGCCATCCACATCGGCATCGGTCATAATGATAATGTAGTGATAGCGCAGTTTGTCAGGATTGAACTCGTCCCGGCCAATACCGCAGCCAAGAGCGGTGATCAGGGTGCCGACTTCCGCCGATGACAACATCTTGTCAAAGCGCGCCTTTTCCACATTCAGAATCTTGCCCTTCAGCGGCAGAATGGCCTGACTCTTGCGATCCCTGCCCTGCTTGGCGGAACCGCCAGCGGAGTCACCCTCGACGAGAAACAGTTCAGACTTGGCAGGGTCTTTTTCCTGGCAATCGGCCAGCTTTCCGGGCAGGCCGGCGATATCCAGGGCCCCCTTGCGGCGCGTCATTTCCCGTGCCTTGCGGGCCGCTTCACGGGCGCGTGCCGCATCGACGATCTTGGCCACGATGGCCTTGGCCTCGCTTGGATTTTCCAGTAGAAAGTCATTGCATTTTTCAGACACGGCCGACTCGACAATGCCCTTTATCTCCGAAGATACCAACTTGTCCTTGGTCTGCGATGAAAACTTGGGATCCGGCACCTTCACCGAGAGTACCGCAGTCAAACCTTCACGCGCATCGTCACCCGAGGGCTGAACCTTGGCTTTTTTCGCCGCGCCTTGCGCTTCAATGTATTGATTCAGGGTACGCGTCAATGCACTGCGAAAACCCGCCAGATGGGTGCCGCCATCGCGCTGGGGGATATTATTGGTAAAGCAGAAGATATTTTCCTGATACGAGTCATTCCACTGCATGGCAACTTCCACCATCACATCGTCTTTTTGGGTCACAAAAGAAAAGACCTCGGGGTGCAGCGGTGTCTTGTTGCGATTGAGATGTTCGACAAAGGCGGCAATACCTCCTTCATATTCGAAAACATCCTGCTTTTCAGTGCGTTCATCGCTAAGAACAATGCGCACCCCCGAATTGAGAAACGATAGCTCTCGCAAACGTTTGGCCAGAATATCGTAATGAAATTCCGTGTTGGTAAAAATCTGCTTACTGGGGAGAAAACGGAGTTCTGTGCCGGTTCGTTGGGTCTCGCCGACAACTTTCAGCGGTTCAACTGGATCACCATTACGGTATTCCTGATAGTGCGTCTTACCTTCGCGCCAGATGGTCAGCTTCAGCCATTCAGACAGAGCATTGACCACGGATACGCCGACACCGTGCAAACCGCCCGAGATCTTATAGGAGTTATCATCGAACTTACCGCCAGCATGCAACACCGTCATAATCACTTCTGCGGCAGAACGGCCCTCTTCCTCATGGATATCGACCGGAATACCGCGTCCATTATCGATGACACTAATGGAGTCGTCGGCATGAATGGTGACACTGGTCTCCGTGCAATGTCCTGCCAGGGCCTCATCGATGGCATTATCCACGGCCTCAAAGACCATGTGATGCAGTCCCGTCCCATCATCGGTATCACCGATGT